>CALLYK010000427.1 GCA_937858365.1 uncultured Isosphaeraceae bacterium
TCGTCAACGCGGGCATCCGCTTCGTCGAGGAGATCTGCAAGCTGCGGGCGTTCACGGAGATGTGGGATCGCATCTGCCGTGACCGCTACGGCGTGGCCGATCCGAAGCTGGTCTGCATCGACCTCCAGCCGTACACGACGACCCAGGCGCCGGAGCGAGCCGACGTGATGAACATCGGCGGTTTCAGCGACGCGGTCTTCGGGGTGGTCGCCGGTTTCTTGTCGGGAGCCGGGGAGCGCTTCTTGAAGGAAGTCGAGGCGATCGAACTCGGAGCGTGAGGGACCGACGCATCGCCCTGACACCGGCATCTCAAGAAGGCCCCGTGGGACGCTTCGCATGAAGCGTTCTTTCGGGGCCCTCGCAATGGGACACGATCCGTCGGTGAGCATCATCTTCACTCGGGGCCTCAACCGTCCCCTGATCGGGTTGGTCCTATTCCGACCCACCAAGACCGACACACATAACCGAATCGCGTTGATTTGTTCATACACTTCAAAGGTTGAATATCATCATTCATGATATAACTTTCTTTTTGGGCTCAAGAGGTTGGCCTTCGTCGGACCATCATCCGATGGCGGGGGCCCCGGAGTCGGTCCCGTCCTGACGGGGCTCAGGGCCAAGAAATGACTTTCTCCTAGGCATGCTTACTTTTTCCCTCTGTCGTTTAGGATGATCGTGTGTGTTCTGATCGAGCCAAGGTTCGCGTTGCGTGGATTGGCGAGGGGGATTGTCGCGAAGCCCGCGCGCTTGCGACCCGTGTGATCTATCTTGAAGCGGAGGACGTATGACGACTTGCCGGGCGCGATCGTGATGGTTCGCGACTGCGTCAAGTCCACGTCCTTCTTCACGTTCAACGTTGCCGACGTGACTCGGAAATCGACCGAGACGGGGGCCTTGGAGGTCTTGGAGAGCTGGACGATCACGCGGGTCGTGTACGTGTCTTTGTCAGCGTAGAACGAAGCGCTCGACGTGAAGGAGATCGTCGGCGGGAGGACCGGCGGAGGACCGACCGTTACGGTGACGGTGGCCGTGGCCGTGTTCAGGCCGTCGCTGATCGTGTAGGTGAACCGGGCGGTTCCGCTGTACCCCCTCGCCGGTGTATAGAGAAGGCGACCGTCGGCTGTCTCGACGACCGACCCGTGGACCGGCCGGTTGAAACCGTCGATCTTGAGAGGGTTCCCGTCCGGGTCGGAGTCGTTCCTACGGACGTCGATCGATACGCTGCCCCCGAAGACCACACTCGCGCTATCGTCCGCGGCCACTGGTGGCCGGACATTGTCGTCAACGCGCCACAGTTCGTAGCCGACGTCCTGACCGCTCGCGTTCTTGCCGTCGCCGGTGGCTTAGAGCACGCCGTTGAGGCCCGCGATCTGACCGACATGGTCCATCTGCGTCTCAACCGGGACAAGGTGGCTCGAGTCCACGATCTTCCAGACCACCTTCTTACTCACGGCGGGCAGGTAGTCCACGTAGTAGACCGAGCCGCCCGCCTCGGTGAATTGACTCGGCCCGGTGAAGGCATGGGCGGGGTCGGCGTCTCTGAAGTTCGTGATGCCTCCACCATCGGCGATCGAGACAAAGAAGGTCCCCTCGGAAGACTGTACGAGGCCGTACAGATGGTCTCCGGCGAGAATCAACTGGGGGTCGGAAGTCACTTCACGAAGCGGCTCCGGCGTGCCGCCGCCGGTGAGGGCGTAGAGCATCCGCTTCTTGCCGTCGTAAGCCGTGAAGACGAGCGTGTTCCCCACGCTCGCGAGAAGCGTGGGCGACGAGCTGTCGGGATCGGGGTCGACGTCGATCACGCGCGTCCCGTTCGCGGTGCCGTCGGTCAGCCACAGCTCGTGACCGTTTATGGGATCGTACGCGGTGAACGCCGCGAGGTTTCCCACGGTCTTGAGGCCGCCCAACTGGGATGTGTATCCGGGACCGCCGTTGTTCAGAACGGGATGTACCTTGGGACCGCTTGTGACGGCCGGGTCGTACACGTAGAGTTGAAAGGGGTTGTTCCCCTCGGACGCCAGCATGAGCAGCCGGTTTCCAGTCGGCGTGAGATTGGCGACACCGTTGCCCGCGGAAATATGAACCTCCTTGGAAAGTGTGTCGACGTTCCATTGATATTCGCTGCCGGTACAGTTGACTTGTAGGAAGAAAGGTTGGCTGTCGAATTCCACGATCGGCCCGTACAGACTCGAGGTGGAGAAGAGACCAAGTGGCTCGCGCACGGCCGAGCCGTCCGGTCCCACGGACCAAACGGTGTATCCCGCGCTATTGCCGTCGAACAGGAAGTAGTTCCGCCCCGCGATGGTGACCCAGTTCGAGGGCGAAATGGACCCCGCCGGTCTGATCGGGAATCCCGAGACCGGCTGGGTGCCCCCGATTGAGCCGTCCGACCTGTAAACGACGACATTGGGCGCATCCAAATTGACCGCGAAATAGGGGCCCCGCCCCGCGCGACTAGGTCGTTGGGCCCCAGTCCCGCGGGCCCCGGTACAAGGTCGATCGGCGTCGCGGAGAGGAGAAGGCGACCTTCCATCGCCTCGCAGACGGGCGACACGCGCCGCCCGCCTCGGCGTCTCGAAACTCAGCAGTCCCGGTATTCCCCATGACTCATCGATGCCCGCCTCGCTGGTCCAGACCAGAGGATGATGTTGTGACGAAATGAAAACGACGACGAACGGGAAGCTTCGCAAAACGCGAATGCCGCGGAAAACTCGAAAGACCGCATGCCGCGGGCCCTGAGAGAGCGGTCGGCGCGGAAGGGGATGGCCAGCGTCGCGGGGTCCATGCGCGACGCCGGCGGCGGGATGGTGGGACGTGAATTGTCACGTTATCGGAGCAAGCATGAATCTCTCCCTCGCCTCCGGATGAAATGCGCGTGAAGCCACGGACTAATCGTCGATCGGTCCTTCCACGCGGGCCCCCTGCTCCATCAGGATGGGCGGTGGCGGGGCAGTCCCGCCGGGCCCGTTCAGCCAGACGAGACGACGACCCGCCACTCTCGGGTCCACGATGAGCTTGTCGCGCCCGGTAAGGGTCGCGCTCATCGTCTCCTGGTAAATCCGAAAATCGGTCAACTGGGGGACACCCTTTCGCGCGCCTTGGCGAGCGAGGAAGGAATCATGGTCCCCTTCGGCCTTCCGGATAAGGCGATCGGCCCGCGCGGTCGCCGTGTCGAGTCGTTCGGCCGCGTCGGCGGTCGCCGCATTGCGACGCTCGGCCGCGATGCCTTCGGCCTCGTTCCGATAGCGGGCCACGTCCGACTCGGCTGCCGAAACGTCGCGATAGGCCGGCACGACCTCGCGCGGCGGATGCGCGTCGACTACTCGCACGCGATCGATCGCGAGCTTCAGGCCCGCGATGTTCAGATGATCGCGGACCGCTTGTGTGAGTTCGTCCTCGAATTCGCCGCGGCGCTCGACCAGCACCGCTTCCAGGGCCGTTCGACCCACCGTCTCCCGCAGGGCTGATTCCGCTGCGACTCGCACGCTCCGCTCCACGTCCACCACGCCGAAAAGTAACTCCGCCACCTGGTGACTCGTGTGCCGATATTCGACCACGGCCGCCAACTCGACGAGCCTCTCGTCACCCGTGAGGAAGAGGGCCGATTCATCGCGACGCGCCCCGTGGCTCGCGTTCCAGGCCACGGGCCCCGTGGAAGGACTCATCATCGGCCCCGGCAAACCCACACGCACGACCCGCGCGCGATCCGGCTCGACTCGCGTCACCACCTCGATCGGCATGGGCCAACGCCAATGCAGGCCGGGACCGAGAAGCGGCCCGTGAAGGCCCCCGAAGCGCTGTAAGACCCCAACCTCTTCCGGACCGATCATCGCGACACCCGAGCCGACCCAAACCAACAGGCCCACCCCAACCGCGATCAACGCGAGGCGCCCGCGATACTCGATCGCCCTGGCCAGCAGGCGAGGCGGCGCGCAGCTCCGGCAGAAATCAAGAAAGTGCTCGGCCGCGCGCCCCGCGGAGGTCCTGCCCCAACCGTCGAACCCAAGCAGGCGCACCGCGTTCAGGAGCACGAGCAGCGAGCCGATTTGATGGAATATCGCCGCACCCACCGGACCCAACACGCGCAAGCCCGCCAGCAAGACCGCCAAACCGTTTAAGCCGAACGCGAAGAATAGGATGTTCTGACGAACCACTCCCATCGTGCGCCTCGCGAGCTGCACGGCGTCGGGCAGGGGCGTCAAGGGCTCGCCCATCAGGAGCACGGAACCGGCCTCGGCCGCGATGTCGGTGCCAACTCCCCCCAGCGCGATCCCGACGTCGGCCAGCGCCAGCGCGGGGGCGTCATTGATGCCGTCGCCCACCATCGCGACGACCAGGCCGTCGGCCTGCCGGCGACGGACCCAATCCGCCTTGTCGGCGGGCGTGAGCTCGGCCTCGACGTTCTTGAGGTGGACCTTCTTCCCCACCGCCCTCGCCACCGCCGGACGATCGCCTGTGAGGATCGTCAGATCTTTCAAACCCAGATGTTTCAACGCGTGGATGACGTCATGGGCCTCGCGGCGCACCTTGTCGCGGGCGCCGATCAATCCGGCCACTTGACCATCGACCACGACCAGCAACGCTGTCTCACCAACCTTGTCGCCTTCCTCCAAGGCGAGCTCGGCCTCGCGTGGGATGAGGACCTGGTATTCGCGAACGAGTCGCAGGTTCCCGACCAAAACGTGTCGGCCGTCCACGCGTGCCGATACGCCGGATCCCGGTTGTGCCTGGAAGTCGGAAACTGATAAAATATTCACATTCAATGACCGTGCATGACTCAAAACAAGTCGCGCGAGAGGATGTTCACTTCGTTGTTCAGCCGAGGCCGCCATCCCCAGCAATTCCGCCTCAGACCAAGGGGGGATGGGGACGACGCGCGCGACCTCGGGGCGTTTTGCGAGCCAGCCGGCGATCTCGAGCGCGGAGCGCTGGTGGCGCTCGAGGCGGACGTCGAGGGTGCGCAGCCCGCGGGTGCCGAGATAGGTTTCCTCGGAACCGGGACAGACGCCGAGGTGGCCATGCGCGCGCTCGACATGCTTCGCGGCGCGCGCGTTTGAGGTGATGGCGCCGAGCATCGCATCGGCATGGCCGACGATGTACTTCGTCGCCGCCTGGATGGAGATATCGCACCCCTTGGCCAGAGGCTTGAAGAAGTGCCCGGCGCTCCAGGTGTTGTCGATCGCCACGATCGCGCCGTTCGCCTTCGCCGCCGCCGCGATTGCCGGCACGTCCTGCATCTCCATCGTCTGCGAGCCGGGGCTCTCGAGATAGACCATGCGCGTGTTCGGCCGCATCAGTTCGGCGATGCCGGCGCCGACGTGGGCGTCGTAGAACGTCGTCTCGATGCCGAAGCGCTTCAGCAGCTGATCGCAGACATTGCGCACGGGGAAGTAGACCGTGTCGACCATCAGAAGATGGTCGCCGGGCTTCAGGAACGTGAGGAACACGCTCGTTGCGGCCATCAGGCCCGAC
>CALLYK010000428.1 GCA_937858365.1 uncultured Isosphaeraceae bacterium
GATGAACGGATTGATCGACTGCGTGCCGGTGTGTTCGTAGTAGTCGGTCGTCTCGTCGATGAACGCGGCGACGAAGTCAAGTCGGTCGTCAGTGACATCCATGAACTGCTTGATGTTGGTGAGGACCTTGTCCACGGTCAGACCGTGTTGCTGAGTGAACGAGCCCATCCAGCCGGTCACTTGGGAGACGCCTGACTGCACGAGGTTGAACTGCTCGGCAACGTTCTTGCCGGGGACGAGTTCCTTCACGCGGTTGAACGACTCGCTCTGGACGAGACCATTGGGCCCTCCCTTGGTCAGATAGTCCAGGGCCTTGGACATGTAGTCGGGGCCAAGCGGGAGCAGGCCGTCCACACTCATGAGCGCGATCATGCGCATGAGGGCCTCGTCTTTGTAATTCGTGAGGCCTTTCACGAAATCACCCACGCTGTCTCCGGGGATGCCGTTGATCTGGCAATAGGCCACCAACTCCACCGCCAGCTTCACGCTGAAGTCGATGGCCTGGGTGCTGTCGGCCTTGGGCGTGATTCTGTTCAGCAAGCGCAACATGCCTACCTTTTCGCCCACCTTGTTAAGCAAGGCGGAGAAGCCGAGGACGTTGCTCATCGACTCGACCGTCTGATAAAGCCACAAGGCGCGCTGATATCCCTGCTTCTTATCGTTGTAAAGGGCGACCGCGCGTTCGCCGATCTTCTGGATCATGGTCTCGTCGGTCTCGCCGCTGATCACCTTGATCGTGTGTTCGAAGCCGACGAGGTTGCGATAGGTCCCGGGCGCCACGAAGTCGAGCGCCTTGAGCATCTTGACCGTCAGGTTGTTTTCGGGCAGTTGGTCGACGATGCGGAAGATGGGTTTGGACATGGACGTGTATCCCCTTGGCGTTCGTGTTGGAGTGAGAGAGGTGAGGGGCTCACTTGGTCGCGGCGTACAAGGCGAGGTTGGCCAGGTCAAACTTGGAGAGCCAGACCTCGCGATCCTCCTTGGAGAAGTTGGCATCGCTTGAGCGGACCTGCACTTGGAAGCGGTCGGCCACAAGGACGGCGCTCCCCATCGCACCCACGTCGCGGAGGGGCCACTCGCCGATCTTGGTCGTGACACCCTTATACTCGGCGGCCGCGTCCGGGTTGCTCACGGTGTCGAAGATGGACAAGGTGGCGACGGTCTTGCCGTCGATGGCGAGTTCGGCGATGGCCTGTCCCTGCTTCTCTTGCATGTAAGTGACAGAGGCGTTGTCGGCCGACTTGGGGAAGAACTTGTTGAGGTCGCCCCCGGCGACGGCCTCGCGCGACGTGGCCTTCTTACCGCGGGTCTCTTGCTGGACTTGATCGAAGCGGTTCGGTTCCTGGTAGCAGCCCGAGATCGTCGGCGCGACCACCAACAACAGGACCAGGGCCGAGCCGGGGAGTCGTTGTGTTCCCCTGGGGAATGGTGCAGACATCGAGGTGACCTCGAAGGAAGAGCGCCGAACGGTGATTCGGCCGGCGGAAGTGTGAGAGAAAGACGACCCTTATCCTGGGCCCACTCGTGAGAAGAATCAAGGGCCCTACGAAAGGTCTCCCTTACCCATAGACGCGAGGCCAGGATACACTGAAGGTCCTCATTCGATTCCAAAGAGGAGTGCCATAGGGTGTCGCGAACATGCGCGTGGTGACCATTGATGGACCGGCAGGGGCCGGCAAGAGCACGGTCTCACGACAACTCGCCGCTCGATTGGGCTGGGGGCTCCTCGACACGGGGGCCATGTATCGGGCCGTGACCCTCGCCGCCCTTCGACGTGGCCTGGACCTCCAGAGCGACGACCTTGGAGAGTTGGCCGAGACTCTCGACTTTCGGCAAGGAGATGGCGTCTTTCTGCTCGACGGCGAGGACGTGACCAAGGCGATCCGCACACCCGACGTGGCCGCCGCCTCTTCTCAAACGGCGGCCATCCCGCGTGTTCGCGAGTGCCTCAAGGGATGGCAACGGGCCTATGCGGCCCAACGCGACACCGTGACCGAGGGCCGCGACCAAGGGACGGTGGTCTTCCCCGACGCGGCGGCCAAGTTCTTCCTCACGGCCTCAACGCAGGAGCGGGCGCGACGCAGGCACGCCGAACTGATCGTCGCGGGAAAGGTCGTGACGTTGGAGACGGTCCTGAGTGAGGTCATGGAACGTGACGCTCGCGACGAGTCCAGGGCCATCGCACCTCTTCGTCCCGCCTTCGATGCCCTTGTGATCGACTCAACCCAACTTGGCCTCGACGAAGTGACGAACCTCATCGAAGGCGACCTTCGCGCACGCGGGGTCGTCGGGCCCGACCGCTGAGAGGACCAGCCATCGCCGGCTCGAATCGTATGACAACGACGGGACCTCTCCTCCGCGCGCCCCTCGCGGACGCTTGGTACAAGCTCATCCAATCGATCTTCCGCCTCATCTTGATGGGGCAGGGGGGCCTGCGCGTCTCGGGCCTGGAGCACGTCCCCAAGACGGAAGGGGCCCTTCTGGTCTCGAACCATGCCAGCTTCCTCGACGTCCTCGCGATTGGCGTGGCCGTGAAGCGCCCTTTGAATTACGTCGCCCGATCGTCCCTCTTCTTCCCGCCGCTTGGGGCCATGATCCGATCCGTCGGTGCTTTCCCAATCGAGCGTGAGGGCGTCGGCAAGCAAGGGCTCATCGAGACGATCAAAAGGGTCCAGGCGGGACGGATCGTCACGCTCTTCCCCGAAGGGACGCGCAGCACCGACGGCCGGCTGCTGCCGTTCAAGAAGGGCGGCTTCAACATCGCCCGCCAGCTCGACCTGCCGATCCTGCCGGTGTCGATCACCGGCTCGAACCGGATCCTGCCCAAGGCCTGCCTCTTCCCGCGGCCGGGCACGGTGCGGGTCCGCTTCCATC
>CALLYK010000429.1 GCA_937858365.1 uncultured Isosphaeraceae bacterium
GGCGAACCCCGGGACAAGGCCGGCGCTTATGCCGTGCAGGATGAGAGCGCAATGATCATCGAGCGTGTGGAGGGCTCGTGGTCGAATGTGAAAGGACTGCCGACGAAGCTGGTCTTCGGGCGCCAGATCTTCGCGCTGAAGAAGGGGCGTTCCGTGGTCCCTCACGGACACGACAACATGGCCACTGGTTTCCTCATCCTCGACGGCAAGTTCCGGGGCCGACACTGGGACCGCGTGGAGGACCACGACGACCACTACATCATCAAGCCGACCATCGACCGCGATTTCGGCCCCGGCGGGTTCTCGACGGTTTCGGACCATCGCGATAATGTTCACTGGTTCACCGCTGAAAGTGACACGGCCTTCATCTTCAACATTCACGTCCTGGGTGTGGACCCAAACAACGACGCGGTCGCCAGTCGCGTGTACATCGACCCAATGGGTGAGAAGCTCGCGGGCGGCTTGACGAAGGCGCCCAAGATCACGTCGGACCGGGCCCGAGAGCTTTACGGCTGACGCCATGAATTCCTTCGCGGTCTTGGCGGCCCTGGTCTGCGGCGGCCTGCTGGCGGTGCAGGTGGGCGTGAACTCGGCGCTCCGGGTGCGCCTGGGCCATCCGATCGTGGCGGCACTCATCTCGTTCTTGATCGGCACGATTGGATTACTGCTGTATTTGTTGGTGCGACCACCGGGTCCTGGGACTTGGCCCAGCCGCGAGATGGTCCGTCAGGGTCCTTGGTGGATCTGGACCGGGGGCCTTCTGGGGGCCGTATACGTGGCCTCCGCGGCGGCCCTGGCCCCGCGACTCGGCGCGGCCGGTTGGTTGGGCTTGATCGTCGCGGGGCAGGTGATCGCGTCGATGGTCCTCGACCATTTCGGTCTGGTCGGCTTCGCGGTCCATCCGGTGAACCCGTGGCGCCTCGCCGGGGCCGCGCTGCTCGTCCTTGGCGTGACGTTCGTCCTGCGCTACTGACATGTGGGCGCATCGGCGCCATACGGCGACCCGCCCGAGTGGGAATCCGCTTATCGGATCAGGCTTCGTTCCACGACCTCGCGGGCCTGGGCGAAGTGCGGCCGCCAGACGATCTCGGGCTCGCCTTTCTCCAGGCAGTCGCGGAGCTTCTCCAGCGTGTTCCGGGCCATGTGCGGACAAATGTTGCAAGCGCACGTGATCCCTGGGACCGGGTGGTACCGATGCCTCGGCACCGCGTGCTGAAGCTGCCAAAGCATGTTCGCTTCGGTCGCGACCAGGAAGTCGGTCGGTTCGCTCACCTTCTCCACGTACCGCAACATCGCTTCGGTGCCGCCCACGAAGTCGCTGTGCTCGCGGACGTTCGCCGGGCATTCCGGGTGCGCGATCGTGAGGGCCGCCGGCAGCCGACGTTTCGCCCGCAAGAGATCATTCACGCTGAAGACCTCGTGGACCATGCAGGCCCCTTCCCACAAGATCATCGGCCGACCCGTCACCTCGCTGAGATAGGAACCAAGGTGCCGATCGGGGACGAAGAGGACCTCCTGGTCCCGAGGCACGCGGTCGATGATCTCTCGGGCGTTGCCGGAGGTCACCACCCAGTCGGAGAGGGCCTTTACCGCCGCCGTGCTGTTGATGTAGGTGACCGTTTGGAAGGTACGGCCTTCGGCGCGCAATCGCTCTTGCATCCGACGCAGGGCCGGCGCGGGGCAACTGTCGGCCAGGCTGCAACCGGCCTGAAGGTCCGGCAGCAGGACCCGCTTTTCCGGGTTCAGCATCTTGGCCGTTTCGGCCATGAAGTGGACCCCGCAAAAGACGATCGTCTTGGTGGCGACCTGAGTGGCGGCGCGTGCCAGTTTGAGGCTATCGCCGGTGAAGTCGGCGATCTCCTGGATGGCGCCGTCTTGGTAGTAGTGGGCGAGGATCGTGGCGTCCTCGCGACCCTTGAGGGCCTCGATCTGGTCGTAAATGTCGCTCACGGAGGGCTCCCTTGTTTTTAACGTGGCGGAGGAAGAACCCACGTTCACCAAGGCGCGGGCGCGTCTCGGTCTCAGTCCGCCGACCGGAACGTACCGATCGGCTTCGCTTTGCATCGTTCACGCATTCTACGCTTTGGGGCAAGCGTTGGGTCACCCCCCGTTCTCCGGATTCCAAAATCCTGGTCCACGCCGTGTAGACTCCATGCCTGCTCGCACGTCTAAGGAATTGACCCATCATTCGCGCGCCGACCCCATTCCCAAATCCGGGTCGGGGGGCGTTTCTTTTCGGATACGTCTTGGCGAAAGAGACCGGGACCGGCACGTGCCTTCTGGTACGATCGCCGTGCGCGCAATGGGTTTGCAACAAAGCGAGGTGAAACACATGACGCGACAACGGATGGCCCTGGCGACGTTCGCCACGGTGGCTTTGGTGGTCTTGGGGGCCTTCACCGTGGGGCAAGGACAGGGGCAAGGGCCCCCTCCGCCTCCTTTGGGCCTACCACTCGCCGGATTAAGCGACGCGGAGAGAGACCGTTTCCTGACCGGCAAGACGGCCTTCCTCCAGGAGGAGGACGCCGCGGATGGTCTTGGGCCGGTCTTCACCGAGAACTCGTGCGCCAAGTGTCACGGCGGGACGGCCACGACCGGCTCGGCCGGCACCCGAACCGTGACCCGGTTCGGCCGGATGCGCAACGGCCTGTTCGACCCCATGGTCGACTTCGGCGGGACCCTGATCCAGGACCGAGGCATCGGCCGGTTCAACGGCGTGAACTTCGTGGGCGAGACCGTACCTCGACAGGCCACGATCACCACCAAACGCCGGACCACGCCCCTCTTCGGCCTGGGACTGGTGGACGCCGTGCCCGACCAGGTCTTTCTGGCTTTGGCGCAAATCGAGCGGAACCTGTTTCCCGCCACGGCCGGCAGGGCGAGCATGGTGACCGACCCGGCCACCGGCCTGACCCGCGTGGGCAAGTTCGGTTGGAAGGCCCAACAGCCGTCTCTCTTCGCCTTCGCGGGCGACGCCTACGTAAACGAAATGGGGATCACGACGCCCCTCTTCCCCACCGAGAACTGCCCGCAAGGCAACTGCCGAATCCTGGCCGCCAACCCGGCCGACACGCAACCCAACGACCTCACCAACGACACGCTCCATGAACTGGCCGACTTCATGGCCTTCCTGGCCCCCGCGCCCACAAGGCGTTTGCCGCCCAACCACCCTGGTCGGGGTCTGTTCATGCAAGTCGGCTGTGCCCAGTGTCACACTCCCATTTTCCAAACGGGCGTCAACCCGGTGCCAGCGCTGAGTCAGGTCACGTTCGCGCCGTATTCGGACTTCCTTCTGCACGACATGGGCAACCTGGGCGACGGCATCGTGCAAAACACGGCCGGCCAGCGCGAGATGCGCACGGCGCCGCTCTGGGGCCTGAAGTTCGAACCATCGTACCTGCACGATGGCCGCGCCAAGACGGTCGAAGACGCGATCATGGCCCACGACGGCCAAGGGGCCGACGCCAAGCGGAGGTTCTCGGCCCTAAGACCGCAAGACCGCGGCGCCTTGCTCGACTTCTTGAGTTCTCTCTGATGACGAGCGAGGATACGATTACCGAGAGAGGGGGATGGCGACTGAAGCGGAGGCGTCGCCATTCCCCCACCACCAAGGGATGAACGAACCCATCAACCTCGACGTGGACCAGACTGGACAAGACCATCCCGGATCGGACCCAGGGGCCACGAACCTACGCCTGACGACGCGCCGGCTGGGGACCACGAACCTCCAGGTGTCGCCGCTGGGTTTGGCGGCGCTCTCGGTGCGGGCCCACGGACCATCAGGTCCGCGCCTTCTCGCCGATGATGCGGAGGCCGCCTTTTACGAACACGGAATCAACACGTTTCTGGTCCACCCTTGGCTGCCGGCCCTGAACGAGGGGGTCCGGAGGCTGGTGCGGGCCGGACATCGCGACCGGCTCACGCTGATCACGGAGGTGAGTGTCTCATTGGGCCCGTGGGTGCGTGGGTACTGGTCGCGGCTGGCCCGACTGCTGGGTGTGGACGTGATCGACGTGTTTCTTTTCGGTTGGCTTCGCGCTCGATGGCAACTGGGCTTGGGGACCTGGGCGGCGATGGAGTCGTTGCGGAGTGCTGGGAAGGTGCGCGCGATTGGGTATTCAAGCCACGACCGGCGACTGGCCGTCGCGGTCGCGCGTGAGCGGGCGCCCGACGTTCTGATGGTCCGCTACAACGCGGCCCACCGAGGGGCCGAAGGCGACGTCTTCGCCGCGTTCGACACGAACCGGCCGGCGATCATCGCCTACACGGCGACGCGCTGGGGACTGCTCTTGAGGCCCTTGCCGTCGCGCGGCTTCCCCCAGGCGATGACCGCGGGCGAGTGTTATCGGTTCGCGCTCACGCAACCGGCGGTGGACGTCGTTCTCTGCGCGGCCCGAGGCCGAGCGGAGTTGCGCGAGGACGTGGCCGCGGTGCTCCAAGGACCACTTGGCCCCGACCGGCTGGAGACATGCCGCCGCTTCGGCGACGCCGTCCACGCGGCGGCGCGGGGCGGCCACCGTTGGATGTTTCACGAGCC
>CALLYK010000430.1 GCA_937858365.1 uncultured Isosphaeraceae bacterium
AACGTGAAAGGTGCGCCCGAAGGCGCGGTTCTTTGGCAATCCGGGCGTTAGGAACGGGCCAAGTGACAGCCGCCAGGGCATCCGGTACAGCCGTTTGATAATGTCGTGCCGGTTGCCGCGGAAGTCGGCGCGTCGGCCCCTGATTTCGGTAAGGTCTTCGTCGTTGACGATGGCACCAGCTTCGTATCTGCGTGGGTCCAGCGCGGTACGTACGGTTGGTCAGGTCTTGGTCGTAGGACAGGCGATGAGGTTCACGATGACCTCCGAACTGGTGAGTGACCGGCCGCGCCCGTCCTTGAGCCCATCCCAATCGGAAACCGACCTAACGTGTTTGTAATCGAGAAGTTGTTCCCACACTAATGGTCACGTGAGCCCCCAGCGAGTTCAAGGACCGGGGTTGGGTTGGCCGATCCAACGAAGAGGGTGTTTTCGCGGTGAACGTGCCGGGTCAATCATGCGCGATGGCGAACGGCCGATATGGCGTCCCTTCGATGGGCTCTTGTTCGGTCCCGAGAATTCCCTGGCCCATGCAAGCATTCTCGCGCTCGCGAAAGGGGAAAAAGGGCTCTCTCCCTTCGTGCTGCACGGTCCTTCGGGAGTAGGGAAGACACGACTCTTGGCGGGACTCGCCGAGGAGTTCCTGGATCGTCATCCGGAATCGTCCGTGGTCCATCTCACCGCGGAGGAATTCGCCGGACATTGCGCCTCCGCACGTTCCATTGAAGATTGGCTGGGACTGCGCCGGCGGTTTCGGACAGCTGATCTGTTCATACTTGATGATATTCATATATTGAATAATCTTAATTATATAATTCGCGAATTAGAGATAAGTCTTGATGTTTTAGACGCTCGGGGCGCGAGGGTGGCCGTGAGCGCGCGGAGTGGGCCGGGGTCCTGGTCGCACTGGCCCGCGAGGTTCGTAAGTCGCCTTGTTTCTGGGCTGGTTGTTCGTGTGGACCCGCCGGGAAAGGACTTGAAGCGTCGTTATCTCTTTGAGTGTACGGCGGCTCGGGGAGTCACGATCAGTGCGGAGGCCGCGGAACTTCTGAGCGAGCGCGCGGACGGGTTTCGGACACTCGAAGGGTGGTTGGCCGCGTTGGCGCACCACGCGAAGGTGAAGCGCAGTTCGATTGAGCGTTCTGACGTCGAGGAGTTGATATTGGGACCGGAGCTCCTCGTTTGCGCGGACCTCGGTGAGATCGCTCAAGCGGTTGCAAGATCGTTCGACCTACCCCTCTGGTTAATACGATCCACTCATCGGGGAAGGGCGATCGTGGGCCCTCGGCACCTGGCGATGTATCTCATGAGGAAGGTCACCAAGCGATCTTATGCCAAGATCGGCTCCTATTTCAGCGGTCGGGATGCGAAAACAACGCGACACGCATGTCATATGACGGAGCGTCGCTTGATCGAGGACCCGGCCCTTCAGTCGTTGGTCAACGAGATCGATCAACGGTGGCGATTGGTGGGCGGCCGTCCGGGTCTTGCCCCGGAGACGAACTCCCGACTGAAATAGGCGAGGGCCTTCGTGGTGGAGACGTTCACGCTCTGCCGGCCGCGTCGATGTGATCGGGCGGCGGGTGCTTGGCCGTACCTACCCTGACCGTAGACCCCATTCGAAATGAGTCACAAAGCAATAAGTATACGCAAATATTGTTATTTGATACGTCTTCAATCAAGGCAGTCCCATCCGGAGTCTTCGATCCGGCGGAGTTCCCCTTCAATGTCGTCTCCCTCGTGGAACGAGAGCCAGCCGCGGAGTGTGCGTTTCTCGCCGGGCGGACAGTCGGGAAACTTGGGGTCGGCGTGCAAGCAAGGACATGGCGGATTGGCCCAAACACGGTGGATCGGCGACCAGGCCGTGATCACCCAATGCTTGCCGTCTTCGCTCTTGCACGCCGCGAAGGGGGCCTTCAGCAGCTTGTTCTCATTGGTCTGCATGGCGAACCCGCGCGCCCCTTTGAGCATCACGCAGTTTTGCACCCGCAGGTCAGAGAGCGTCTTGTCCGTGCCGTTGAAGAGCCATTGCTCCATGCGCACTGCGTCCTTGCCGGCCTTGACCTTCGTCCCGAAGCGGACCCCGTTGGGGAGGGTCCGCTCCATAACGAGCGAGCCGTCTTCAATCCGGCGCCATTCCAACGGTTCGAGGGTCACGTTTGACTTATTCCAGATCGTGGGGACATGTGTGTGGGCCAGATAGGTCAGGCCCAGGTTTGACCAGATGGCTTCGGGAACGTCGGCCACCACGTACCCGCCATCCGTCCAGGGTGTGAAGACGCTGACCTTGGTCTCGCGTTGGGGGTTGACGGCGCCTTCGAGAAAGCCGATGCGCGGATGCCGGCCTCCGGGGTAGGGAATCACGAGCAAGGGGGCGTCGGGCTTGGCCTTGGGCACGCCTCCGGCGACGATCCCCCAGCGTTTCAGGGCCTTATCAATCTCGGCTACCTGGAGCCCCGTCGCGCTGGCGACCTCAGTCGGCGTGAACCGATGATGGGCCGTCATGTTGGTCAGCCATGAGCGGAGGTCCTCTTCGGACCTTGGGGGGCGAGCTTGAGCGAGGAGGCGGGGCGTCCAGCACGCGAACACGACCAGCAGCGCCATGGTCCTCAGCATCCTCGCGTCCTTTCTCCGGACCGACTCGCTCCCAACGACCACCGCCCGCGTCCACCGTCGGCGATGGGCGCGGGCGTGTTCGGCACCACTTGGAGTCGACCACCGTGTCGTCGTCAATTCACCCAAGCAGGTTCGTCGAAAAGGAGTCCATACTTCTTCATTTTCTTATAAAGGGTCGTGCGGTTGATGTCGAGCACCCGGGCCGTTTCTTGCCGGTTCCAGTTCAGGGCCTCCAGGGCTTGGAGGATGATGCGCTTTTCCGGTTCCTCCAACGCCTCCTTGAGGGGCCGGATGTTCTTGGATGCCGGCTGACG
>CALLYK010000431.1 GCA_937858365.1 uncultured Isosphaeraceae bacterium
CCCTTCTTGGGCGGGATGTACTTCTCGATGCGATCGGAGAAGGCGATCAGGCCGATCTTGTCGTTGTTTGAAATTGCGGAGAAGGCCAGCGTCGCGCACACCTCGGCCACCAGGTCTCGCTTGAGCTGGGTGTGAGTTCCGAAGCCCTGGGACTGGCTGACGTCCACCACGAGCATGACGGTCAGCTCGCGCTCTTCGCGGAAGCGCTTCACGAACGGGTGGCCGGCGCGGGCGGTGACGTTCCAGTCGATGGTTCGGACGTCGTCGCCGGGCTGGTACTCGCGGACCTCTTCAAACTCCATACCGCGGCCCTTGAAGGCGGAATGGTACTGGCCCGCGAACACATCGTTCGCCATATGCAGCGTCCGGAACAGGATCGTGCCACTCGTAGGCATAGGTCGCCCGTCCCGTCGCCTTGAGATGACCTTCGACCCGCGAGACGGGCTGGCCGACCACGGCGAGACGATCAATGGGATTGCTCCCCGCGGCGCGATCGAACTTCATGCTCAGCCGTTCCTTTCAGCGAGGATCGATGCCATGACGCGCTCGAAAAGCTTCACCTTGAAGCTGTTGTCGGCAGTGGTCCGCGCACCGGACAGTAGCTCCCCCGTCACGGCCGTTGCGCCCTGGCCGAGCCTTTTCTCCGCCTCCTCGTTGCGCCATGGCTTGTGCGCCACGCCGCCCACGGCCACCCGGCGAGCGTCATGGACATGAGCTTCGCCGCCCAGGCCCTGTCGACCGAGTGGGCCGTCAAGAACCGCGGCAAGCTCGAGAACAAGGTCCACCAGGTCCCCAAGGAAGTGGACGAGTGGGTCGCCAACCTCAAGCTCCAAACGATGGGGATCAATGTCGACGTCCTCACCGACGAGCAACGCAAGTACCTGGCCAGTTGGGAAATGGGCACCTGATTCCCCAGGCCCACGAATTCGGCCCCAAGAACGCGGCCCAAATGGCGAATGACCCTCCGGCACATGCCGGAGGGTCTGTTCATGGTCAAGCGATTCTGTCCGGGCTGCGGCCACTCCTATCCAGACATCGACACTTGCCCCGATTGCGGGTACAAGCTCCAGTCGGGCCGCAAGCAGGTCATTGGTCTCATCATTGGCCTGGTCCTCACTCTGGCCGTGCTTGCCTTGCTGATTTTACCTCAAATCTTGAACCAGCCGAACTGATGAGGGGAAGAGGCCCCGATGCCCGACGTACGCCCCTTTCGAGGTGTCCGCTACGACCTCTCCAAGGTCGGCGCACTCTCCGACGTGGTCGCCCCGCCTTATGACGTGATCAGTCCCGAACTCCAAGACCATTTGTACCGACTCAGTCCCTTCAACGTCGTCCGTTTGGAATGGAACCGCGAGCCCCCGGAGGTCCGTTACGAGCGCGCCGCCGAGCTTTTGCGCCAATGGCAACGAGAAGGGGTCTTGCGCGAGGACGCCCACCCCGCCTTCTATCTGCACGAGCAAGTTTATCAAGTAGAAGGCCAAACGCACACGCGAAGGGGATTCCTGGCCCGCGTCCGGCTGGAGCCGTTCGGGGAAGGCAACATCTTTCCCCATGAACAAACACTCGCGGGCCCCAAGGCCGACCGCTTGGCCCTCTATCAAGCGACCGCCTTCAATCTGAGCCCGATCTTCGGTCTGTATCCCGACCCGGACCAGAAGATCATCCGCGCGGTCGAGGCCGGCCTGCGCGACCGCACGCCGCTCGTCGCGCGCGATCATCTCGGTGTCGAGCACCGACTTTGGCCGATCACCGACAGCGCCACCCATACGACGGTCCAAGGGCTCATGGGCCCCAAACCGATCTTCATCGCCGATGGCCACCATCGTTATGAAACGGGTTTGAAGTATCGCGACGAACTGGCCGCGCTCGGCGGGCCTTGGGACGAGAACTCCCCCGCCAATTTTTGCATGATGATGCTCGTGGGCATGAACGACCCAGGGCTTCTGGTCCTGCCTACGCACCGCCTGGTTTCCGGGTTCGCCGGACTCACGTCCGACCAGCTCGCGCAGCGCCTCGCCGCGGAGTTCGACGTAACGCCCACCGGCGAGGGAGAGGCAGGCGCCAGGGCCGCCTGGGAGGCGATCGAACTGACCGGCGAGCAAGACGTCCTCGGCTTTGGAACCTTGACCGATCAGCGCTGGCTCACCGCTCGCTTGCGCTCCGACGCGACCATGGACGCCCTGGTCCCTGAGCATGGCCCCGAATGGCGGGCCCTGGGCGTGAGCGTCTTACACGAACTGGTCCTCAAGGCCCTTCTAGGCGACCTCGGGGCCCCTTCATGCCGCTATGTCCATTTGATGGATGAGGTCTTGGCGTCGGCCGCCGCGCGTGATTGCGACCTGGCCTGCCTCGTGCCTCCCGCGGGAATGGAGCATGTTGAGGCGATCGCTTCCAACCTTGAAAAAATGCCCCCGAAAAGCACGTACTTCTATCCCAAAGTAATGACCGGGCTGGTCCTCAACCCGTTGCGATGACAAGGCGATCAGGCCCGCGACCCATGCCGGTCATGAAGTCCACGGGCCCGTCCGACGACTCGGGGTCGAAGCTCAAGCCGAGTTGATCTGGACCAGGTCGAGCAGCGACGTGTTGTCTCCGCCGGCCGTGTTCTTGCCACGGAACGCGATCGTGTGCGCGCCGGCCGTCACGGTGAACGTGGGGGTGGTGTAACTCCGATAGGTCGTGTCCTGGGGGCGGACCGTAACAAGAAGCACACCGTCAATGAGCACGTCGAAGTCGTGATACGACGCCTGAGTATTGCCTCGTTGCGCCGCCAGGAAGCTCAAAGTGTAATTGCCGGCCGTCCAGTTGTTGACGCTCAGGGTGATCGTGCCGCCCGCCTGCATGAAGGCCACTTGCGAGCCGTCCGGCGCGGCAGGGTTTCCAGACGTGAAACCGCTACCGTTGGCGGCGAGTCCGGCACCCGAGGCGAACGTCCAGGGCGAACCGCTCGGTCCGTATGCGAAGGAGCTGAAGGCACCAGGAGGCCCCACGCCGACTTGCTCGAAGCTCGCGTCGGGCACGGGGACGCTCGGCGCCGTGACCTGCTCGATCGCCACCGCGTCGATGAACGCGGTGTTGTCGCCGCCTGGCGTGTTCCGACCGCGGAAGGCGATCGTGTGTGTCCCCGCGGCCACGGTGAACGAGGCGGTCGCGTAGTTGGAATAGGAGGTGCCCTGCGGGCGGATCGTGGACACCAAAGCGTTGTCCACCAAGACGTCGATATCTTGATAGGCCGACTGGAAGTTGCCCCGCTGCGCCGCCTGGAAGCGAAGGCGGTAGCTTCCCGCGGGCCAGGCCGCGACGGCTTGGCTGATCGTGCCGCCCGCGCTCTGAATGAAGGCGACTTGCGCGAGGTCGGGCGCGCCCGGGTTCCCCGAGGTGAAGGCACTCCCGTTGGCTGAGAGACCCGTCGCGCCGGTGAAGGTCCAAGCGGAACCCGCGGGCGCGTACGCGAACGACGACCCGAGGTTGGGCGGGCCCACCGAGACGTCCTCGAACGACGCGTCGGCCACGCTGAAGACGGCCGAAGAGGCCTGATTGATGGCGACGGCGTCCACCAAGGCGGTGTTGTCACCCCCGGCGCTGTTACGCCCGCGCAAGGCGATCGCATGGTTACCGGCCGTGACGGTGAAGACCGGGCTGGTGTAGCTCCGGTATGTCGAGCCCGAAGGCCGAATCGTCCCAATGGACGTCCCATCCACGAGGACGTCAAGGTCCTGATAGGCCGTCTGGTAGTTGCCCCGTTGCGCGGCGAGGAAGCCGACGGTGTAGGTACCGGCGTTCCAGCCGGTGATCGCCTGGCTGATCTGACCGGTCCCCTGAATGAAGGCCACCTGAGAGCCTTCGGGAGCGCTCGGGTTGCCGGACGTGAAGGGGCTCGCGTTGGTCGAGAGACCCGCCCCGCCGTTGAAGGTCCAATTAGGGACCGAAGGGGAGTAGGCGAACGAGCCGGTTGGACCGATCGACGGTTGCTCGAACCCGGCGTTGAGGACCGTGGGTGCGCCTGGGGGCGTCGGCGGCGTGAGAGCGGCGGCCAGGTCGAGGATGCCCCCGGAGATCGTCCGGCCTTGGAGCGTGGCCAGGGCCCTCGTGTGCGTGACCACTTGCTGGACCAACTGCGCCGGCGTGAACGAGGGAAAGCGACCGGCGATGACCGCGATCGCGCCTGTCACTTGCGGGGCCGCGAACGATGTGCCCGAGCCGAAGCCGTAGGCGCCGTTCCGCGACGTGCTTTGGATGTTCTCGCCGGGAGCGCCCAGGTCCACCCGTGTTGGGCTGTAGTTGGAGAACCCGGCGAGTTGGGCCGACGAGTTGGTCGCGGCCACCGTGATCAAGTTGGACTCACGATACCACGCCGGATAAAAGGGCGTGGTGTCGATATTCACGCCGCTGTTTCCAGCCGCTGCGACGAAGACGGACCCATGCATACCCGCGTACTGGATCGCCGACAGAACGGCTGGAGACGGGTTCGTGTCTCCCCAGCTCGCGTTGATCACCTTGGCCCCGTAGTCGGCCGCGTACTCGATCGCGCTCACGGCGTCGGCGTCGGTGCCCGAGCCGTCCGCGCCGATGAATTTCAGGGGCAGGATGCGGGCCCCCCAACTCACCCCCGCGACGCCCGCGCCGTTGTTCGTTTGGGCCCCGATGATCCCCGAACAAAATGTCCCGTGGCCGTTATCGTCCGTCGGATTGTTTGTCGAGCTGACGAAGTCCCAGCCGAACAGGTCGTTCTGATAGGGGCCCGCATTGTTAATGGCCCAGTTGGGGTCCCCGAGCAGGTCGAGCGCGTCGATCCGCCCATTGCCGTTTCGGTCGCGCGTGTAAGCGGCGTTGACCGGCTGACCTTGGCCATTGGTCACGACCTGCCCCTGGGCGTTCAGGGAATTCAGGTCGGCCATCGTGAGGAACGAGAGGCCGTCCGTGTGGACGATGCCCGAACTGGGAAGGCCATAGATCGTCGTTGGGACTCGGTCTTGCCGGATGGCCACTTTCAGATAGAGGTCGGGTTGCGTGAAGTCGATGCCCGTGTCAGTCACGGCCGCCACCACAGACGGGTCCCCAGTGGCAATGTCCCAGCCGGCCGGCGCGTTGATCCCGGCGCTCGCGCTGGAGAGCGCGTACTGATTGTTGAAGCTCGGGTCGTTGGGGACCAGTTGCACCCGGATGGTGTTGTTGGCCTGGGCGTACTCGACACCCGCGGCGAGCTGGAACTGAGTCAGGGCCGCGGTTGGGTCCATGCCGGGGACCAAGCCAATCAAGACCGGGCCGCTTTGAAAATGACGCACGATCGTGGCGTCCAGGTTGCGCATGAGCGAGGCCGTGGCCGAGCCGTCGTCGCGGAACTTGACGAGCAGGCTGTTCGTGAGGTCCCACTGGCCGCCGTTGAGGATGCCGCTGGCCAAAAGTTGCCGGTCTTCGAGTTGTTCGGCACGAGGTATGAGGACCCGCCGCGGAGTTCGCTTTCGCATGGTGTCGCTCGCTAGGTGGATGGGTAGGCGGGCAGGCAAGTGCCGGGCGCCGGAAGGGAAATGGCGCGAGGAGTCCCAGCACGAACGCACGCATTCTAGGACCCGTTCGGCCCCCCGTCAACGAAACCGTCGGTCGCGGTCAGGGGATGTTGGACCTGGGCATCGTGGTGCCTCCCGATTGGGTCTCGCATGGCCCCTGAATGGCGATATGAACGAAGACACACATGATGACCGAGACCCACAATTGGCAGCGCCAGGGCGTGTGGGCATCGACGAGGCGTGGTCGCGCCGATAAACTTGGTCCCCAATGGGGGAAGGTATGGTTCGCGTCCGGGCAAGGTCCTCGGGGGCCTCATCGCCCGGGTGAAGGAGCGCGTTGGGAGTGGCGATGGTCGTACTTGTGACTGGAGGGGCGGGCTTCATCGGCTCGGCGGTCGTTCGCCAGTATGTTCGCGAGACCGACACGACCGTCGTGAACGTGGACAAGCTGACCTACGCGGGGAACCTGAATTCACTCGCGGAGGCCCGCGACCACCCGCACCACCGCTTCGAGCGGGTCGACATCGGCGACGGCGCGGCGCTGGGCCGGCTCTTCGCCGAGTATCGACCCGACGCCGTGATGCACCTGGCGGCCGAGTCGCATGTCGATCGTTCTATCGACGGGCCCGGCGAGTTCATCCAAACCAACATCGCGGGTACGTTCACCCTCTTGCAGGCCGCTCGGTCTTACTGGCAAGGCTTGGCAGAGCCCCACCGATCGCGGTTCCGATTCCACCACGTCTCCACCGACGAAGTGTATGGCTCGCTCGGCCCCGACGGCTACTTCACCGAGACGACCCCTTACTCGCCCAATTCGCCCTACTCCGCCAGCAAGGCGGCCTCCGATCACTTGGTGCGCGCCTGGCACCACACCTACGGCCTGCCGACACTCATCACGAATTGCTCGAACAACTACGGCCCTTACCAGTTCCCCGAGAAGTTAGTCCCGTTGATGATCCTGAACGCGGCGGCCGGCAAGGGGCTGCCGGTTTACGGCAAGGGAGACAACGTTCGCGACTGGCTGTACGTGGAAGACCACGCCCGCGCCTTGCGCCTGGTCCTGGAACGGGGGGTCGTGGGCGAGACCTACAACATCGGTGGCCATAACGAGAAAATGAACATCGAGGTCGTCAAGACGATTTGCTCGCTGATGGACGAGATGTGCCCGAATTCGCCTCATGTCCCTCATGAGCGATTGATCACATGGGTCACCGACCGACCGGGGCACGACCAGCGCTACGCCATCGACGCGAGCAAGATCGGGACCGAGTTGGGCTGGAGGCCCCGCGAATCGTTCGAGACGGGGCTCCGCGCGACGGTCCGCTGGTATCTGGACAACGAACCCTGGTGGCGCGACGTGCAATCCGGCGGCTATCGCCAGGAACGCCTGGGCCTGGGGACAACGTCGGAGGCGCACTCTTGAAGGGGATCATCCTGGCAGGCGGGGCGGGGACCCGGCTCTACCCACTCACGCGCGTCTTGAGCAAGCAGCTTCTGCCCGTCTACGACAAGCCGATGATATTCTACCCGCTGAGCACGCTCATGCTCGCCGGGATTCGTGAGGTCTTGGTGATCTCCACACCCACCGACCTGCCGCGCTTTCATGAACTCCTGGGCGACGGTTCGGCCTGGGGCATGGATTTCTCATACGCCGAGCAAAGCGTACCCAACGGCCTCGCGCAAGCGTTCGTGATCGGCCGCGACTTCGTCGGTGCCGACCCGGCCGCGCTCGTCTTGGGCGACAATATCTTTCACGGCTTCGGCCTGAGCACCCTCCTGCAAAAAGTGGCCGGACGGACCCAAGGGGCGACCATCTTCGGCTACCATGTCAAAGACCCGGAGCGCTACGGCGTCGCCGAGTTCGACCCCACTGGCCGCGTGATCGACATCCAGGAAAAGCCCCCCAAACCGCGCTCCAATTACGCGGTCGTCGGCCTCTATTTCTACGACAATCAGGTTCTGGACATCGCCCGCGACTTGAGGCCATCGCCGAGGGGCGAATACGAGATCACCGACGTCAATCGCGAATACCTCCGCCGGGGCCAACTCCATTGCGAGGTCTTTAGTAGGGGCATGGCCTGGCTCGACACGGGGACCCACGAGTCGCTCCACCAGGCATCCGAATTCATCCGCGTCGTCGAGCAACGCCAGGGACTCAAAGTCGCCTGCGTCGAAGAGGTCGCCTTCCGCATGGGCTTCATCGACGCGGCCCAACTCGACCGACTCGCGGGCGGCCTGAAGAACGAGTACGGCGACTACCTCCGCGTACTCCTCCGCGAAGACAAAGAGGGCGGGTCATGAACGTCGTCCCCACCAAGCTCCCGGGCGTCGTCGTTTTGACGCCCCGCGTTTTTCGAGACGATCGCGGCTTCTTCTTTGAAAGCTACCAGGAAGGCCCCTACACCGCCGCAGGCTTGCCCTCCCGCTTCGTTCAAGACAACATTTCCTTCTCCAAAAAGGGGGTCCTGAGGGGCCTTCACTACCAGCACCCGACCGCCCAAGGAAAGCTCGTCGGCGTGATCGAAGGAGAAGTCTTCGACGTGGCGGTCGACATCCGGCGCTCGTCGCCCACGTTCGGCCAATGGGTGGGCGAGTACCTTTCCTCAGAGAACCGCCGGCAAATGTACATTCCGGAGGGCTACGCCCACGGTTTCCTGGTCACCGGGGCATCGGCGATCTTTCTCTACAAATGCACGGCCGTGTACGACCCGGCCGGCGAAGGCTCCATCGCCTGGGACGACCCGGACCTGGCCATCGCCTGGCCCGGCTCGGATGGTCGGGTCCTCTCCGCCAAAGACCAAAGCGCGCCGAGGCTGAAAGACCTGCCCAGGCACCGCCTGCCCGATTGATCGACGGGATCACGAAGGACCGCTAGGCGCGATCGTCCCTTCGTCAAGGTTCGTCCCGAAGTAGCCAATGGTCGAAGGCGCGGTCAAACCACCCGTCACGATCGCTTGGAGGGTTTGGTCGACGGTCCAATCGACGTCGGTCACTTCTTCCTCGGGCACGAAGAGCGTGAAACCGGCCGGTGGCACGACGCCGGTCAAGACGCAGACACAAAGGATGGTGCGTCCCGTTTGCTGGTCGGTGAGCGACCGCGTGACGAACGCCAGGGCCTTGGACCCTGGACACGGAAAAGGCACCAGCACGACCCGCTGAAATCGCGCGGCGCCCCCTTCTCCTTGAAGCGATGAGACGAGCCCCCGCGTCGCCTTGTAGATGATCGTGACCACCGGCACGCGCAAGAGCACCCAATCCATCACCCGGAAGATCCGCGAACGGACCAAATAGCCCAATATGTACAAGATCCCCAGAATGAGGATGATCGCCAGCAGGGGCGCGAAATAATGGACCCACCATTCGGGCAGCTCGGTCTTGAGTTGCGCATTGGCCAGCCGCGCGATCTGGGCGGCGACCGGGTTGAGGAGCCAGGCCGTGATGGTCCGGTAAAGGTAGCCCAGAATCACGAACGTCAAGATCGCGGGCAGGACGAGCAAGAGCCCGCTCATGATCCGATTTCGGACCGAGACGAGTGTGGAGTGGACCGGGCCTTCGGACTCGACTTGGTCCGGTTCAGGCGAGTCGGGACGAGTGGTCAATGCGGGACCTCCGAGCGGGGGTAATTGACCACTCAAGTTACTCAGCTTGGTGCGGACGGGCAACTCTCACAGCACGGCCCGCGCAGGCAAGCCGCCCGTTCAGGCCATTGGGACCTTTTCCGTTCGCAGGAAATGGCTTCCCTTCCCCTTCGCCTTGAGTTGAGCGATGAGGGCCTCGGCCGCAGCCTTGTCGGCATATTCAAACGTGGCCACGGTCCGACCGCCCTGGTCGCAAACCGACCAAACGACCTTCATCCTGGTCCCGCCCGCGGTCCGAGAAGGCGTCGCGCGTTCCGTCGGTCCCAAGGAGCGCGCCTTGCGTTCAGGGGCGTCGGCCGGGATCAGCCCGCGCGCCTCGGCCGCTTCGTATTCTTGCCGCATTTCCCGAAGACTACGCGTGCGTCGTGCCATGAGAGAAGGATGCCGCGGGGACACGGAAATGGTCTCGGAGCGGACGTCTCCCCTCCGATTGGAAGTGGTCCATCCAATCTACCCCAAAGGTCCCGAATGGGACAGGTCGAACGCTCCGTCGTATTGAGAAGGGCGCCGGTGGGCCCGCATCGAAGCGACCGATCATGAGTTCAGGCCCGAGGGGCTTGCGGTGCGCGGCGCCCCGCTCGTGTCGCCCGGCAACCGATAGAGCGTCGCCGTTTCCACACGTTGGAAACCGATACCTTCATACAACGCCAGCGCGGCCTGGTTTGTCTCCAAAGTTTGGACGTCCACGACCTCGGCCAAGGTCGCTCGACTGTGCCGCAAGACTTCCGTCACCAGCAAGCGCCCGAACCCTTGTCGTCGAAACGCCGGGGAGACTTGCACATCGATGAGCGCCGTCCGGTTCAAACCTCCCAAGGCGAGTTCACTCGCGAACTCCCAGGTGAGGGCCGAGGCGATCACTTGCGACTGACTCCGACTCAGCAGATGAAAAAGCGTCGGCCGAAAGGGGCCGATCGCGATCGCCGCCCACCAGCCGAGCGGCGGGTGGTCTTCCATCACTTCCAGGCGCGTCTGCCGCCGGAGCATCGCCAGCTTCGGGTCGCGGGGCTCCGACTTGCTCATGTCGAATTCCAGGAGGACGGCCGTCGACGCGGGCTGAAAACCGGTGCGCCGAACGGCGCGGTGGAAGGCCGCATGTTGACCCAAAACGCCTGAGAACTCACTGCCGCCGTAAAGGCCCCAGTAGAACGGGTCGATCGGATTGCGGCCGCCCGCGTAAAGGACGGCGGCCCCTCGACCGCGCAAGTAGTCTTGGGCCCGTTCGATCAAACCGCGGTCGATCGCCTCGTCGTCAACGCCCGGTTCCGCGGCGAACATCGCGATCGAGCCCATCGACGTGTCAAGGCGGTGCGAAGGACCATGCGGCTCCATCGGCCCGAAACCGGCGTGCGCGAAGGCGACCACGCGGCCGTCTTGCTCGGCGACGATCAGGCCGTTGTGGTCAAAGTGCGGCTTGCCCGCGACCATCGCGTCCCAATCGTGGACCTTGAGCGGTCGAACCACGTTCCGCCTGGGCATGCCCCGGTTCCAAATGTCCACCAGGGCCGGTGGGTCCGTGTTGCGAAACGGCCGAAAGCGCGTCACCTGCCCTCCTCAAGGGACCATCACGTAAACGTCGTCCCCTTCGACTTTCACTTCAAAAATGGCGACGCAAACCGATTTGTGGATGAGTGATCGGCCGGTCCGCATGTCGAATTGCCACCCGTGCCAGGGACATGTGACCACCGGACCGTCCAACTTTCCTTCCGCGAGGGGCCCGCCTTGATGGGCGCAAATGCCGTCGATGACCGAGATCTTGCCGTCCTGCGCGTGGAAGAGGGCGTAGATCCGGCCGTCGTAATCAACCTCCAGCGCCGAGCCGGGGGGGAGTCGGTCAAGCGTCGTGAATTTCACCCAACGCGACATCCGCGTGATCGCTCCTCGGCAAGTTGGGTTCGAGCTCGTGCGGTCCGCAAGATCGTACCAATTGGCACGGACGATTTCATGGGGCCTCCGATCGGCTTCGGTTCGCGTTATGATCGAGGCATGACCCACCGCGGGCCGGACGCGCCGGGAGACCGGCCACGACCCGCAAATCCTCCTCGGACAGAACACCATGTTTCGTACGCTCGCACTCGTCATCGCGTTGGCGCCTCCGGTGGGCGCTTGGGCCAATCCCGACACGTTGACCCTTCATGTGGCCCCGAACGGCCGCGATTCCTGGTCGGGCAAGGTCGCCCAACCCACGGCCGACGGCCAAGACGGCCCGCTCGCCACGATCGCAGGAGCGCGCGACGCGGCACGTCGGGCGCGGTCGGGTGGACCGATTCGCGTCGTCATCGCCGACGGCATCTATCCGATCACCGAACCGATCGTCTTCACTCCCGAAGACAGCGGGAAGGCCGGTGCGCCCATCGTCTACGAAGCCGCGGCCGGCGCCCGCCCCGTGATCTCAGGCGGCAAAAAGCTCTCAAGGCCGCGCGTCGAAAACGGCCGATGGTCCTTCGACCTTCCCGACGTTCGAGAAGGGCGCTGGACGTTCGAGCAACTCTTCGTGAACGGTCGACGAGCGGTCCGGGCCCGCACACCCAACCAAGGCTATCTCACGATCGCGGGCAAGGCGGGCGACGCACCCGAACTCGCACGTCGGTCCTTCCGCTTCCACAAGGGTGACCTCAAGGCATGGCCCGAACCGCGCGACGTCATCGTCGTGGCCTATCACGCCTGGGAGACTTCGCGGCAGCGCCTGGCCGCGGTGGACGAGGCCGAAGGCATCGCAACGTTCACGGGCCCGGCCCGCTGGGAGTTCCTCAAATGGGGCCCGAACCAAAGATACCACGTCGAGAACACGCTCGAGGCCCTCGACGCCCCCAGGGAGTGGTTCCTCGCCCGCGACGGCCGCCTGACGTACATTCCCGTCTCCGATGAGTCACCTGAGTCGGCCGAGATGATCGCCCCGATCGCCGCCGGCTTGATCGTCCTGAATGGGGACGCCAAAGCGGGCCGCTTCGTCGAACAGATCACGTTCCAAGGTCTATCGTTCCAGCACACGAACTACGTCACTCCCGATCGCGGCCACGCCGACCGAGCTGATCGAATCGACGCAGGCCTTCAACCGCATGCTCGACCGGCTCGAGGCCGCCTTCGAGCGCCTCTCGGCCTTCTCCTCCGACCTGGCGCACGACCTGCGCACGCCGATCAACAACCTGCTCGGCGAGGCGCAGGTGGCGCTGTCGCGGCCGCGCAGCGCCGACGAGTACCGCGCCGTGCTCGAATCGGCCGTCGAGGAGTACGAGCGCCTGTCGCGGCTGATCGAGGCGATGCTGTTCCTGGCGCGCGCCGACGATCCCAAGGCGGCCATCGAGCGGCGCTGGGTCGGGCTGTCGCGCCTGCTCGAATGCAGTTGCGGCTACTTCGAGATGCTCGCCGAGGAGAAGGGCGTCGCGCTGCAGGTCTCGCAGCAGGGGCCGGAGCCGGCGCGCCAGCAGGTCTGGGCCGACGGCGCGCTGTTCGTGCGCGCGCTCGGCAACCTGATCAGCAATGCGCTGCGCTACGCACCGCGCGGCAGCACGGTGATGGTGTCGACGCAGCGCCTCGAAGCCGACGGCAGCGTGCTGCTCGAAGTGTCCAACGAGGGCCCGGCGATCGCGCCCGAGCACCACGAGCAACTCTTCGAGCGCAGCTTCCGCGTCGATGGCTCGCGTGCTGGCTCAGCCACCAACTCGGGGCTGGGGCTGGCGATCGTCAAATCCATCATGGAGCTGCACGGCGGCCGGGTGGGTGTGCACAGCGCACCGGGGGAGAGGACGGTGTTCAGTCTCTACTACCCGGGGGGCGTCTCAGCGGGCATGGGTTAGAGCGCCAAAGGTCCGTGCGGGCCGCCCGCGGCGCTTCGATGGGGAGGTCGGCTGGCGCCGACTGCCCTGCGCTGCTCGATCTCGCGGCCCCGCCGCAGAACTTATATGGACGCCTCCCTTGTGGCAAGCGAGCTGTTGAGCTTGCGACGCGGCGGGTTCATTGCACCCCTTATATCCGGCCTTTGTACGCAGCCTGCGCTGCTGGCCATGATGGTGAGTCGCGAGGCTGGTGCTCATCTCACTGACGGGCTCGACCGAAGTCGCCCTGAGTTTCGCCCAGCATTACCAGCCCACGGTCTGACCGCTACGCCATCGTCTCGTCGTCTCGCACGCGCACTCGTTCAGGCAGTTTGTGCCATTCGATTCCTTGGATGCCTACGCCGCGGCGGTGCTTGCCGCCTTGGCGTGTGGCGCTTGGGATAGCCAGTTCGGATCGTATTCGCGTCCGTGCGCGGCCATCGCCCACATGATGCGGGCCAGCTTGTGAGCGACCGCGGTGGCCACGACGTTGAACGGTCGACGCTCGAGCATCCTGGCGATCCACTGCGATGGGGCGGCCGTGCGCACGAGGTTGCGTGCGCCGTGGATCAGCAGCGTTCGCAGGTACGCATCGCCGCGTTTGCTGATGGGTCCCATGCGCACCTTGCCGCCGGTGCCGACGTGGCTGGGCTCCAACCCCAGGCAGCAGGCGAACTGGCGTGCGTTGCGCCATCCCGATGCGTCGCCCACGAGACTGGCCCCCGCGCTGGCACTGAGGCAGCCCAGGCCCGGAACCTTGATCAGGCGCCTGGCCAGCTCGCTGGTGCTCACCATCTCCTTGACCTCGGCCTCCAGCACCTCGATGTGCTCATCGAGCTGGCGCAGCGTGTCGAGTTGCAGCTGCACCAAGCGCTGCATCCGCTCGGGCAATCGCTGCTCGATCTGAGCGCGATTGTCGGCCAGCCAGCGCAACCCCAGCCGCCGTCCCTTGGGCATGACCACCCCGAACTCGTAGAGCAGCCCGCGCAGCGCGTTGACGCGCGCGGTGCGCTCGCGCACCAGTTGAGAGCGGACTCGATGCACCGTCAGGTCGGCTTGCTGCTGGACGGTCTTGACCGGCACGCGCCGCACCGTGGCCGACTGCGCGGTCAGCCAGATCGCGGCCGCGTCGGCGCAGTCGTCCTTGTTGCCGATCACACGCTTGTGCACCTCGAAGGCGGGCAAGAGCTCGACCTGGTGGCCCAGCGCCATGAAGGTACGCCCCCAGTAGTGCGCGCTGCCGCAGGCCTCCATCACGATGCGCCCGGGCTGGCGTTGGGCGATGAAGGCGCTGAACTTGGCGCGGCTCAGCTTGCGGTTGTGGATCTCGCCGGTCTCGGGTTCGACCCAGTGCACGTGGAAGACGCTCTTTGCGATGTCCACGGCGTACGTCGTAGCATTCATGGCGGGGCCTCCTTCGTCAGTGGTTGGATAGAGCTTCCACTTTGGCACTCGATGCCGTCAGATGCGAGGCCCCACCCAACCGACGCGCTCCGGCCTCGGGGATGCGGCGGGAGGCGTCCATACCATCTCACTGCGCAAGCTGCGCTTGCTCCGTTCAGACACCCGCGGCAAGCATGAAGA
>CALLYK010000432.1 GCA_937858365.1 uncultured Isosphaeraceae bacterium
CAAGGGTCTTGGCAAGCGCGCCAACTGGCTCTGGGCCTGGGCTCTCGCCATTCCCGCCGGTTCGCAGAAGGTTGACGCCGCCCAGAAGTTTGTGGGCTGGGCCACCTCCAAGCACTACGCCGAACTGGTTGCTTCCAAGGAAGGCTGGGCCAACGTTCCTCCGGGCACGCGCGTCTCGCTCTACAACAACCCGGAATATCTGAAGGTGCCGTTCGCCAAGATGACCTTGGACTCGATGAACGCTGCTGATCCGACCCATCCGACTGTGAAGCCGGTGCCCTATGTCGGCGTGCAGTTTGCCTCGATCCCCGAGTTTGCCGGCATTGGCACGAAGGTTGGCGAACTCTTCTCGGCGGCGCTGGCTGGCCAGATGAGCGCGGATGACGCGCTCGCCCAGGCCCAGACCTACACCACCGACGCCATGACCAAGGCCGGTTACATCAAGTAATCAACGAAACTCCAAGGCGCATTCCTCCCAATCCGGGATGCGCCTCTGGATCCTCCCGTCCTGCACCGCGCAAGCGGTGTGGGATTGGAAGGTCATGCTGAAACTGCCGGGTTTGGCCCGGCGGCGCGATTTGCTAACCTGCGGCGGGCGCGTTGCGCCGGACCTGGCACGGGGACACACAGACCATGGCCACCAGACAAGCACAAGCTCTCGGAAAATGGGCCCTCGCGCCCTCGGTTGTTGCGCTCTCGGCCTGGGCCTTTGTGCCGCTGGCCCTGGCGCTGTATTTCGCCTTTCTGCGCTATAATCTGCAGGACCCCGACAATACCGGCTGGGCCGGGTTCTCGAATTTCTATTACTTCTTCAAGGATCCCTATTTCCTCAAGGATCTGATCAACACAGTCCTTCTCGTGGCGGGCACGATCGTCACGGCGTCACAGGTCACGGACGTGTCCCCCTTCCTGCAATGGACGCTGGCGATCATCGCGGGGGGCGGTGTGTGCGCCCTGGTCCAAACGGGGACGGTGGCCCTGCGCTCGGCCTCCAGCGGGACGACGCTTGGCCTGACCAACCCGCTCGTTTCCACCGTCGAAATGGGCGCCTCGGCGATCGTCACGTTCCTCGCGATCGTCGCGCCGGTGGTTGCTTTCCTCGTGATCTTGGCGATCGCCATCGTGGTGTTCAAGGTGTTCATGAAGGCGTTCGCGGCCGCGCCGATAGGGCGAGGCTCGCGAACGCTGCTTGCTTGATCTTCCTCGCTCTTCTTATAGGTCATCCGGTGAAATGACCTCGCCGCCGGCCTTTGTGAGCAGCTTCAGCAAGAGCTTCGGGCTGATCGACCCTTTCAAGAAGCGCACGGAGCCGTCAGCGAAGCTGATGTTCGTCCCGTCGGAGTGATGAGTGGGGAGTTTCGGCTCAGGGTCCACCTCCCAGTCCTCGGGTTTGGTCCAGACTTTGGCCTGGCCGTCGTCCACTTCCATGACCATGATCGTGTTCGAGGTCCCGTCGGTGATCTCCTTGATGGGCACACCCTTGGCCCCCGGAAAGATGGTCCCAGCGCCTCGGGGGACGAGATACGTCGTCAGGCCGTTGGTCTTGGGTGACGTTGGGCAGGCGTAGTTCTTGGGCATCTTGGGGATGAGCGTCTTGTTGTGGAGACTGTCCCACGGCTCATTGAGGTGGAACTCCTTGAAGAGGGCCTCCTGCTCGATGTAGGGCAAGATGAGGACCCGCCAACTCAGAAGGGGCTTACCGTCCTTGTCGGCGCTGAAGGCGGGTGGAAACGACTTGTGGACGTCGTGGTAGTTGTGCATCGCCAGGGCGATCTGCTTGAGCTTGTTCACGCAATCGACTCGCCCCGACGTCTCCAATGTCTGACGGAGGCCCAAGCCGACGAGCTTGCCCGGCCCTTCCGCTCCCATCTCGATTCGCAGTCGGTCGCCGATGATGCGTGGTTCGGCCTTCTTCAACTCGGCCGCGACCTGCGCGAACTCACCCTGGCCCTCGGAAAGCCACTTCAGGAGGTTACGCCAAACTCCCTGTACATCTTCCGCGCCCCGGGGGTCTTGGACCTCCACGAGGACCTTGGCGAGGGCCTTGGGCCGCGTTTCGCAGGTGATTGAGGCCCACTTCATGCCTCGCGTGAAGATGGTCATCGGCCCGCCGCCCAACTCTGCGGGCAGTGTCGGCACCATCTCTTCGAGCGTGCGTCGCGCGACGGAGCTGGGTGAGAAGACCACCGTCAAGGGCGCTTCTCCAGCGGCCTTGAACGCGGCGGCGACGTCGGGACGAGGCGAGTCGGCCGGCCGCGCGATGCGTTGCAGGGCGGTCGGCGCGCCGGCGGCGACAGCGCCGTCGGTCACGACGTGACCGGGCCAGACCAAGGGTCCGCGCGCCTCCGGGTCACAAAGCAATCGGCCGATTTCGCGGACATTGGCGTCGGCCCGCAAGGGGACGACCGCGATCGGCGTCGCCTGAAAGTCCGCCGGGTCAACGAGCAGGTACAACTCGTCCGCCTTGGCGAGTTTCAGGGCGTCCGCCCAGCGTTCGGCCCGTTGAAGACCCGCCGCCATGTCGGTGCCTACGGCGTCGCCGAGAAGGCGTTTGCCCATGTCTTGCACGTTGATGCGCGTGAGGTCCACGCGGACGACGACGACGATCTCATCGCCGACGAAGCGGTTGATCGTGTCGTCGGGCGAAGCGAGAAGCACAGTCAATGCGAGCGAAGCGATCATGCTTGGGACGTCCTTATCGTGGAATGAGGGGGAAGGTCGTCATTTGGCCATTTGAATCACGCATCGGACCCGAAACGCGGGGTGTTCGGGTCCCCCGGGGATGGTCGGTGCCGAGAGGGTCGCCACGTTGCCTTCGACCTGATAAGCGAAGGGTTTGCCGGTCGCCGGGTCGAGCGGCGCGGGCGAGTCGGTGAGGGCCTCCAAGTTGGGGGGCAGCTTGCCCTCGTGGTCGGCCGCGTAAAGGCGTAGGGCCTCGACGATCTGATAGGCGTCGAGCATGCGTTCCATGCGCACTTCCGCGACTCGCACCGAGTTCAAGGCGGGGGACAGACTGAGAAAGACCATGAACAGCGGGTCGGCCGTCTTCGTGTCCATGTCGCGAGGAAAGGCCTCGTCGAGGCGGTTGAACGATTGCGCGTAGGGAACGCCGAGCCACTTGTACATGTCGTCGTTAAGACGAATGTGTTTCCGATAAGCGTTCCAGAGGGCGGCTTGGAAGATGGGCATGGCGTCCACCTGGGCGACCGACCGACCTTCGCCGATGAGGGCCCTTCGCGCTTCGGGGTAGACCTTAGCGGCCATCGTCGCGAGGGTCAGACGCGGCCTGATTTCGTTGAACGAAGGAACGCCCTTGCCGGCCGCCTCCTCGTTGGACCTGAGCCAGGGGACGTCCGTCAACCGGCCGATTCGCATTTGAAAATCGTCGGCGACAATCCGGGCCTTTTCGACGCTCCAAGGCGGGCCGTCGAGTTCGCGCAGGGCTGGGAGCGTCTTTTCAAGGGCCTGACGTTCGCCTTCAAAAGCGGGCCCGAGGTCGATCCAAGGTCGAGGGCGATTGGCTAGGGCCCAGTAAAGACTAGGTGTTTCCGGGGCCTGAATCAGATGCTCAAGGGTCAACAGGTGCTGGCTCGTGATCGCGAAGCCAACGAGGTCTTGAATGAGGATCGGCCCTTGACCGACTTGCCTTCCCAGGGTCAGGCCGACCTGGAGCCAGTGGAGGGCCTCGTCGGTCTCACCCGCGAGTGTAGCCAGACGGACCTTCAAGACGATGAGCCGGGCGAGGGACCGCGTCGCCTGCACTTCGGGGAGCAGCAGTTCAAATGCCTCGTCGCGCTGGTCGAATTCCCAGTCGCAAGAGCGGCGCCTCGTCCCGAGTTCCACCTCGCGCAGCGCGCTGCCATAGGGGGCGAGGGCCTTCGCGGCCTCCTCGCGTGGAATGGATGTGATCGGGCCGTTGAGCCATTCCTGCAAGCGTTGGTCGAAGTCCCCCTTCCGTTCTCCACCGGCTTGAGCGGCCCGCGTCTCGTTCACCATCAAAAGGGCCCGATGGTGGAAGACCGCCGCGTTGCCGGAGATCTGTTCGCGTGGACTTGGCGTGAGGCGGTATTTCAAGGCCGGTACAGGGGCCCGGGCGGGCCGAATCGTCAGCTTGGTGAGCGGCTCCTCGGCAAGGGCGCTTGTGGCCCCCAACGCCAAGACCAGTCCGCGGATGATCGTTTTCATGTGGGTCCTCCAGGGTTGAACATGGCGTCGAGTTCCGCGCGCAAGAGCGCGCTGGATTCCATTCGAGCGGGTGGCCTAAGACCGTTCGCGGGCGGCGGCGGCTTGGGCAGTCCGTCCAACCCATGAAGGACCAGGTCATGCAGGCGACGTTCGTAGACGGTCGTCGCGGGGCGATTGCGTGGCGAAGGCGGCGGCTCGACCGATGGAGGGGCGACGACCTCCGCGGGCCGTTCGACCACGACGATCCGTTCGACCAGACGTTCCCGAGGGCCATTCACCAGGAGGACGGCCTCGCCCGTCGCGACCAAGGCGAAGACCATCGCCAAGGCCGGCGCGAACCGCCGCCGACCGACCGAGGCCCGACCCGCTTCAAAGAGCGTGGCATCGCGGTCGAACCGGCCGATCGCGGGAGAGAGGTTGCGGAGTGAACCTTCCAGGTCCCTCAGTTCCGGGTCGGTTTCCATGACACCCCCAGGCTCTTGCGGAGCATCGTTAGGGCCTCTTGATACACGCGGTGCGCGCCACTTGAGGAAGTACCGACAAGCGCCGCCACTTGCTCGAACGTCAGGCCGCCCCAAAGGCGGGCGACCACCACCTCACGTTGTTCGACGGGAAGCGACCGAAGGGCCACGGTCGCCTCGTCGGCATCGAGGTGGGCGGTTGGGTCGGGATCGAACCAACATGGGGAATCCGCAGCGGCGAGCCGCTCGTGCCGGCGACGACGCGCCTCGGCCTTGCCCGCGTTGATCGCGTCGCGTCGGACGACCCGATAGAGCCAGGAGACCGGATCATCGGGCGGCGCGGCCAGGCATGTGAGCTTGACGAAGGCCACTTGCACCACGTCCTCGGCCTGGTCGCACCGGGAGCGCGCGAACAAGGTGAGCGCGGCGGCATGTCGGTCCATCAAGTTTGCGAGCGCTTCCGGCCCCATGCTCCTGGTCTCAAGGCCGTTTGGTGTCCACTCCAAAGACAACGGCCGTGGACCATTTTCCCAAGAAAGGCGCCAACAGGGCCCGTGATCGCTTGCTCATGACATGAGATGGAAGAGGCCCGCGTCGTGTGCTTTCCGGGCCGAATCAGGCGATAATCCCCTTGGGATCACTCGATGGGAGGTCCGGTCTCATGCCCATTCATGATTGGCGCCGCGTCTCGGCCGGGCGGTTTCACCACGTTCATTGTCTCTGGATCGCCGAGTTGAGCAATGCCCTGAATGGTGGGTTGCTCCCGCCGACTTTCTACGCGATGGCCGAGCAAGACTCGGAGGAAGCGGTCCTGGATGTCCCGGCGGACGAAGCCGTCGGTTCGATGAAAGAGATTGCCCTTCGCCCCAGGGTGGTCGTCGTGCGCTCAGCCGCTGACGATCACGTTGTCGCGCTCATCGAAGTGCTTTGTCCGGGCAACAAGTCGAGCGGACACGCCTTGCGGTCCTTCGTCGCCAAGGCCGTCGAGGCCCTCGAACGGGGCCATCACTTGCTCTTGATCGACCTCCACGCGCCGACGAGTCGCGACCCCCAAGGGATTCACGGCGCGATCTGGGAGACCTTCTCGGATGGGACCTACCGCGCCCCCGAAGACAAGCGGCTGACGCTCGTGGCTTATGCGTCGGGCAAGGCGAGGACAGCGTACATCGAGCCCATTGCCGTCGGCGACCTTCTCCCGCCGATGCCCCTCTTTCTGGACCCTGACCAATACGTGTACGTGCCTCTCGAAGAGACCTATCAGGCCGCCTTTCGTGGTGTGCCCCTGCGATGGCGGGGCCTTCTGGAAGCGTGACGGAAGGTCACTCTCGGTCGTCAACGAGCCGACCCTTCAATCCCGAGTTCTGAGGCAAGAGGCCGCAGGGCGTCGATCACCACTTGAACGTGCTTGGGCAATTCCGCGCCGAGCAACTCCACGCCCGCGCGCACGACCTCGCGATCGACCTTGGCCGCGAACGCCTTATCCTTGAGCTTCTTGATGACGCTTTTGGGTTCGAGGGAATGGATGCCGTCGGGCCGGACCAGACAGCAGGCCATCACGAATCCCGTGAGTTCGTCGCAGGCGAGAAGGGCCCTGTCGAGGGTCGATTCGGCCGGGACGTCGTGATGATGGACGTGGACCTCCACCGCGTGGGCGATCGCGTCTTCACCGCGCTCACGTAGCCAGGCGACGACGCGCGCGGGGTGCTCGTCGGGCCAGTGGTCGTAATCGGCGTCGTGCAGGAGTCCGGCCAACGCCCAGATTGGCTCGTCGTCCTCGCCGCGTCCGTAAACGTGGGCCGCTCGGCGCATCACCTTTTCAACGGCCCGGGCGTGGTTCACCAAGGAGGGATTGGTCGTCCACTCCCGGAGCAGGGCCTCGGCTTCTTCGTAGGTGATGCCCATGATGTTCCTCCACATTGACGGCCCGGAAAGGCCCCGATGATAGCACGACGAGGCCCTCAAGGCCCGCCGAGACGTTCGGACCGGAACGATCGGACCTCGCCGCCTCGATCGGGCCCTTGGCGTCTTCCCGAGCCGCCCCTACTCTGAAGGAGGAGGACCAACATCGCCGAGCCCTCACCGCGAGTCCGCCATGCGACCCCACCACATCGCGCTCAGCCTCCTGATCGCGCCCTTTCTGCTCTTCGTCCCCTTGGCGGCGACGACCGACGACGCCCTCGACCCAGCCAAGGCCAAGCGCGAAGGGACGACCCTTTGGTATGACGTGCGGGCCCTGGGCATTGAGGGCCAGGGCTGGCGCGACACGAAGGCACCGTTCGACCGCCTGCCCGCTCGCAGTGAAGGGGTGGTTCGCGAGGCCGTGTGGGGCCTCTCGCGACATTCCGCCGGTCTTTGCGTCCGCTTTCTCACGGATTCGCCCGAAATCAAGGTGCGCTGGACATTGACAAGTGGCCGTTTGGCGATGCCGCACATGACGGCCACGGGCGTGAGCGGCCTTGACCTTTACGTTCGGGGCGACGACGGCCGCCCGCATTGGCTGGCCTCGGGGCAGCCCAAGGAGCCAGGCGCCTCGCAGAGCGCGACACTCGCGAAGGGCCTTCCCGCGGGCCGTCGTGAGTACCTGTTGTACTTGCCACTTTACAACGGAGTGACGTCGGTCGAAGTGGGCGTGGACGACGGCCACGCGCTCGCGCCCGGGCACCCACGTCCGCCCGAAGAGGCGCGTCCGGTGGTCTTCTACGGCACGTCGATCACGCAAGGCGCCTGCGCTTCACGTCCCGGCATGGCCCACGTGGCGATCCTGGGCCGGCGGCTCGACCGGCCTGTCATCAACCTCGGCTTTTCGGGCAACGGCAAGATGGAGATGGAATTGGCCGAGTTGCTCGCGGGAATAGACGCGTCGGCCTATGTGCTCGATTGCCTGCCCAACATGACGGCCGCCGAAGTCTCCGAACGCGTGGTGCCGTTCGTCCAACGCTTGCGCCAAACGAGGCCCAAAACGCCGATCCTCCTCGTTGAAGACCGCACTTACGCCGACGCCCCCTGGCTCAAGGAGCGTCGCGAGCAGAACGCAGCGCGACGCGAAGCGCTCAAGGCCGCCCACAAGCAACTTCGCGAGCAAGGCGTTTCGGGCCTTCATTACCTGGAAGGGGCGAACTTGCTGGGGGACGACGAGGAAGCGACCGTGGACGGCTCGCACCCCACCGACCTCGGCTTCGTCCGCATGGCCGACGCCTTCGAGCCGGTGCTGAAAACAGCGCTCGGGACGCCCCATTGAGACGCACGTCCGTGTGGTCGCCCGAATCGGCGTGAAGCCGCCGACAGACTCGTCGATTCGGCCCTTGGGTACGCCTCCGAAATATCATTCCGGATTTCTCGGGTTTTCTTGTTGACAGAGGTTTCTCGCCGCGCATACGATGTCCGTGAAATTCAGAGATTTGCCTGTCTTGCCTATCGTCGATCCGGCCGGGCCAGAAGATCGGCCACCGCCTGCTGCCTCCGCTCGATTGCCGTGACATCGCGCAGCACGAGGATGGTGTCGCCCGTGGCAACCGCTTCATGCGGCTCGTGGCGCGGGTCCTCGACGATCGCGGCAAGGTCCCGGCCCACCATCAGCCGGGCCAGCGTGCGCCGGTCTGTGTCCTGGGCGGGCATGGTGGCGACGACGCGGCCCCGGCGCAGAATGCTGATTTGATCGGCGACCTCAATCACTTCATCCAGCTTGTGCGAGATGAAGATAACCGTGAAGCCCTGAGCCGCCAGCCCCCGCAACGTCCGTATCAGGCTGAGTGCTTCCTGGGGTGTGAGGACAGCCGTCGGCTCATCAAAAACCAGAATACGTGCTCCGAGGTAGAGCAGCCGCAGGATTTCGACGCGCTGTTGCTCGCCGACCGACAGTTGCCAGATCTTCGCTTGCGGATCGACATCGAGGCCGTAGGTTTCGCCAAGCTCTGCGAGACGCTTTTCGACCTGGGAGAGGCGCAGCCCGACCCCGTTCGTGCGCTCGCCCATGATCACGTTTTCCGCAACGCTGAACGTATCGACCAGCATGAAGTGCTGATAGACCATGCCGATGCCATGCGAGATGGCATCGCGTGGCGAGCGGAATTGCACGGACTGGTCGTCGATTTCGATGATGCCTTCGTCCGGTCGGTAGAGCCCGGCGAGGATGCTCATCAGCGTCGATTTGCCCGCGCCGTTCTCACCGACGAGCGCGTGCACCTCGCCCCAGGCGGCAGAGAAATCCACCTGGTCATTGGC
>CALLYK010000433.1 GCA_937858365.1 uncultured Isosphaeraceae bacterium
ACGTATTCGGTCCAGATTGGGTCCTGGGTCGTGTCCGTGATGACCAGCGGCGCACGGATATTGAATACCCGTGTCGAAGGCAGACCCGACGCCAGCGACAGCCGCGCGCCTGGGGAGAGCGCCTGCGGCCCGACGCTGCGGGTGAACTACACCATCTCGCAGAAGAGCCACGTCATCCAGACCCTGCAAGGCACTCCACCCAAGCCCGTCGACGTCCGGTGCAGAGAAAGCAGGGTCGACATCGCCGAGCAGGGCGGCAAGATCGGCGGCACGGGTGACCTGAAGGACTGCGCGGCTGGTGCCTTGAAATTTTCCGGCACGCTCAACTTCCAGGGCTGCGACAGTGCCGATGCCGTCGCCCCGCAGGCCGGAACGGAACTCGATATCGGCGGCAAGAAAACTCCAATCGCGACTTGCCGAATTCGGCCTCCGGAACCCTACGAGTGGACCAAGGGATTCGCCTGGCTCAACAACTCCGTTCTCCTCGACCCGGTCATCAGCACCGCCAAAGTGGTGACCGGCGTCCTCGAGAGCGTTGCTGCCAAGGTCGAGAAAGCGACTGACAAGCAGACGCAGTAGAGCGGCCGGCATCAGCGCGGCCGCAGCCTCGCAGGCGTTGAAGCGGGCGCGCTGCTCGGGGGTCAGGTCGGGCGAGAGCTCCCAGTGGCCGCGGCGCGTGCCGTCGGGTTCAATCTCGACCTTGTAGGTGGCGACGACCTGATCGGAGCCGGCGGTGCTGCCGCGGACCTTGAGCTGGGCGCCGTCCTGGAGGGGGTGTGCGCCGGCGCCCATCTCCTGGTTGATGACGGCGTCGAACGGACGGCCGTGCTCGTCGGTGAGGCGGTTCGAGGAGGCGTGGCCGGTGCCGGTGTAGGGGTTGTCCTGGCCGCCCTCGCGCGCCTTCTCGGTGAAGCGGGTGGGGTTCTCGGACTGGGTCTGGGCGGCGGCGTGGAGGTCGGGGGCGAGCGGGACCCGGGCCTGATCGGCTTGCTCGCGCGTCATCGGCATGTCGATGAAGTGCAGGCCGTTGTCGGCGATCTCCTGGCCGGTGCGGACGTTGCCGGCGCCGTCGACGTCGGTGTACTGGCCCTGCTTGGCGCCGGTGTGGGACGGGTCGTTGGGGTTGTGCTCGTAGTCGAGGCCGAGGCGGGCGATGGTGCCCTCGGCGGAAAGGCCCTCGGTGTTGCGGGCGAGGGCGATGTCGCCGCGCATCTGGTCCGTCGGGAGGACGCGGCCGCCGCGGACGGTCTCGCCGGAGAGCAGGCCGCCGAGATCGCGGTTGGGCAGGACCTTGCGGACGATGGCGCCTTCCTGGATGTCGCGCTGGAGGATGTCGTGCGCCTTGATGAGGGCGGCGGTCTCCTCGGGGGTGAGCGGGACCTTGGTGGAGCCGTCGGAGTTCTGGTGCTCGCCGGGGGTGCCGGTGCGCGAGGCCTGGGCGTCCTTGCGGAGCGCGCCCTCGACGAGGGCGATCTCCTCGGGCGTCATCTGGCCGCTGCGCTCCAGGGACTCCTTCGAGCGGAGCGGGAGCGGGTGCTCGGGGGTGCCGCCGGCGTGCGGCGAGGCGGCCTCGTGCTCCGTCGGGGTGGCGTGCGCGCTCGGCGGGTTCTGCTGGGCCTGCTGCTGCGCCTGCCACGCCTGGTTCTGGTCGTGGTAGCTGCCGTAGAGCTCCTCGTAGTTGCGCGGGGCGCCGGGGCGGATCTCCTGCTGGCCGGTGGCCGGGTTGGTCCAGATGCTCGTCGACGGGACGGCGTTGGCGAAGTCATTGTGCAGGGCGTCGGTGCCGGCGGCGCGCGCGGATCGAATCCCGCCGTGGCCCGGCTTCCATGAAGTGGCCCGGACCAATTCCCACTTCGGCCTCATGCAGGTGATCGAAGCCGACCGCGGGCCGCAGGTTCACTTCGGTCGGGTATTCGTGGGCCAGGTCGTCACCCGACACGTTCATCCGTTCGGGCGGCTCTTTCACCAAGATCTGCCGCTCGACCACCCCCTTACCCCGTGGCACCTCACGGATCGCGAAATTGGGGGCAGCCGGGTTGTTGCTGATCTCGCTCTTGTTGATCAAGACATCATAGCGCGTCACCGATGTCAGGCCAATCGGCTTGTCCAGGGTGAGTGTGTCGCTCGTGTTGGCCTCGACGTTGAAGGTCTTGCGCGCTTCGAGATTGGCCGCGTCTTTGCCGGTGACTTGGACCGTGGCCCCCACGAAGTGACTGGGGTCCCAGCGCTGCGACCTGTCGGTGAGGGTTCGCTCGCCGACCTTGAGGTCTTTGGGGTCCTCCGGCCCCGTGACGAGCTCACCCAGCTTGACCCAGCGATAATCGTTGGGGGGCTTGGCGAAGTTCTCGGGTCGCAAGGCGCGTTGGATGGCGGCGTCGTCCCGCCGGGAGTTGGCCAGGATGCGGAACTGGAGCAGGCCTTGAGTGGTGAGCTTGCGTTTGACCTCTTCCACGTCGTCGGCGGTGGCGTTGGGAAGGATGAGTTCGATCCGATTGTTGCTCAAGGGTCGGATCGGGATGTCTTTGGTGCCGTTGGGGTTGACCCGTTTCTTCAGGGCCGTGACCAAGTCGTCGATCTTGATCCCCTTCTGGGTCGACTCCGGCTTCAGCTCATAGACGAGGATGGTGCCGCCCGAAAGGTCGATGCCGCGTTTGAGCTTCTTGTCGACGGGCCACATGGCGGCCAGCCCAGCAAAGAGGCTCATGAGGATGATGCCGAACTTCCAGTGGAAGGGGTTCTTCAGGGCCATCTTGCCGGCCAAGGCGTAAACCACACTGGCCACCAAGCCGGCGACGAAGACATAGCCGAGGGTCGCGGTCACGATCGGGGACATGGGGGTTTCCTAACGGCCGAAGGGCCCGGGACCCGATGGGGCCCGAGCCGATCGCGGTGGTGTCCAGGTTGTTCCTGCAAGGCGAATGTTCGTCGCGGCTGGGATGCGCCGGGGCTGGGTGGTGTGTCGATCAGGACTTGGCCGACGCCTCGACGGGCTTCTCGTCTCCGATGACCTTGACGATGCTGGCCCGCGTGAAGGCGATCTTGATGGCCTTCTCGTCCTCGCCGACTCGAAGCACGACCTTGTCTCCCTTCTCCTTCTCCTCCAAGGAGACGACGACACCGTACATGCCGGCGGTGGTCAGGACCTTGTCGTTCTTCTTGAGTTGGCCGAGCATTTCTTGCCGCTTCTTCTCCTGCTGCATCTGGGGACGCATCAACATGAAGTAGGCCAAGGCGAATAGGGCGATGATGGGCAGGAACTGGACCATGCCGCCCAGACCGTCGCCGCCACCGCCGCCGGCCGGGGCCGCGTCGTCCTGGGCGAACAAGGCGGAGAGAACGAAAAGAGAAGTCCACATCAAGGGCGACCCGGACGGAAGGACGAAAGAAGCCTCAGGTAGGGACGGCCGACCAGGACCGCCCACTCACGATCCACACTCTAATCGTCCCAGGGTCGGTGCTTCAAGCGCTTCAGGGGGATTTGCCTGACGTTAACACGAGGGTCGCCGCTTGGAAGGTCCCGATGGGCCCACCAATCCCTTCTCCTTCACGATCGCTCCCAGCGGCGCGGCGTTCTCCAGAGGGCCAGACGGTCGAGGAGCGACCACAACACCGACCCTGACAAGGGTAGCGAACGACCGTCCTCGAGCAATCAGCCAGGACCCGCGAGAGGTAGGTGCCTCATGGAATGGAATGGGAAACCGCGATGGTCGTCACCCCCCGACAAATTCGCCCCCAGCATCTTGATTCGGCCCGCATGCGGGAAGTATCATCACCATTACGGGTCGCTGCGGTGTCCGGAGATCGGTCACGAACGGCCTAAGACCCGCTTCCACGAAGGCCCGTGGACGATTTCGCTTGATCCCGCAAAGCCCGCGCAGATCGCGAACTCCTTCACCTCATAAGCATTGCTGTCGAGAGGGTGTATTCACGGACACAACGTCGCCGCATTGATCACGTCGGAGGGACGTCCCTTCCGTTTTCGGGACGAAGACGTCGCACGGACGGGTCGGACCTCCGCCTTTGAGGAGGATCAAGGACCATGTGGCCCCTTCGTCGCTCCCTTGCCGACCATGCCACGCTCTCGCTGCTCGTGATGCTCGCGGGGTGCGTTTCGGTCGTGTGGGCCCAAGACCAGCCCCTGAGCGGGACGCGTCCCCAGACCTCAGGTGGCCGGACGCCGATGAGCATGCTACCGCCCCATGTCCAGCAACCCCAGGTTGTGGCCCCGCAGATCAAGCCGACCGCGCCCCTGGCGCCCTCGGCTCGGCCGATCCAACCCACGACCCCCTTGAACCTGACCGCCAAACCGAACGTTCCTGCAACCACGACGCCGTCCGTCGTGAACCCCCGGCCCGCCGGGACGCTGTTTCGACCCGGTTGGCCCCAGCAAACACTCGCCCCGAACACACCGTCGACGGTACGGCCCGCGACCACGCAGCCCT
>CALLYK010000434.1 GCA_937858365.1 uncultured Isosphaeraceae bacterium
CCAAGGCAGCGAACCGCCCCTTCGGGAAGGTCCACTTGCAGTTGGAAGACGTGTCGACCGGCTTGGACCAGGTCGCCGTCGCGCAAGGAGAAGCCGGTCACGCGCACGCCATTGACCCGCGTACCGTTGGTGCTGCCCAGGTCGCGAAGGTAGGCTCGCGGCGGGTCGAGCTCGATTTGAAAATGCGTCCGCGACAGGAAGGCGTCATCCGGGACCGAGAACTGCGCGCGCGAGGAACGACCCACCACGAACGTGGATGACTTCTCAAACACATACTCACGACCTTGATAGGGCCCCTCGGTGACTCGCAATGTGACGTTCATCCGATCGACCCTCCTCGCCTCCCGCGCCTTCGCTCAAGCCTCCATGCGTTCCCGGGCGATCTGACGCAGCCTCGTCAGGTCGAGCTTCCCGGTCCCCAAGATCGGGATCACGTTGACATTGAGAAAATCGTCGGGCCCAGGCAGCCAGAGCTTGGGCATCTCACCGTTGCCCAGTTCTTGGCAGACCTCTTTGGGTCCCTTGGCGCCAAGACCCGTGTAGAGCACGACCAGGCGTTCGCCGCGCTTCGGGTCGGGCAGCGACGTGACCGCGACCGACGACTCGTCCACGCCCGCGGCCTGCCGGATCGCCGCCTCGACGCGCTCGTGAGGCACCATCTCGCCGCCGATCTTCGAGAAGCGGCTCAAGCGGTCGGTGATCCAGAGGAAACCGTCCTCATCCACCTTCCCCAAATCGCCGGTCGAGTACCAGCCGTCGCGCAGCACTTTGGCCGTTTGCTCGGGCTTGTTCAAGTAGCCCCGCATCACTTGTGGGCCCTTCACGTGAATGATACCGACCTCACCAATCGGCAAGTCGGCACCTGTTTCCTGATCGACCGCCTTGACCGAGGTCCCGCCGATCGGCCGCCCCACACTTCCGGGCCGGTTCCCAGGCACCTTGCGACCATCAGGCGTGGTCAGGTCGTGGTCCACGTTCACGGCGACCACCGGCGATAGCTCGGTCGTCCCGTATCCCTCCAGAGGCACGGTCCCCCAACGTGCCTGGATGTCGCGCGCGAGCTCGGGCTTGAGCTTCTCGGCGCCCAGCACGATCCGGCGAACCGTCTCGAACTGCTCGTCGTCACAGCGTTGAAGGTATCCTCTCACGAAGGTCGGCGCCGAGACCATGAGCGTGACCTTGTGTTCTTGACACATGTTTCCCACGATTCGTGAGTCGAGAGGATTGAAATGATACGCGGCCGTCTTGCCCAGGCACACCATCGCCCACAGAGGGACCGTGAAGCCGAACGAGTGGAAGAAAGGCAAGATCCCCAAGACGACCTCATCTTCGAGAAAGTCCAGGTGGCGTCCCAAGGCATGAATATTGGAAAGGATGTTCCCATGAGAAAGCACCACACCTTTGGGTTCGCCGGTCGAGCCCGAGGTGAAGATCACCGTCGCCGTCTTGTCGCGACGGTCGCCGCGTAGGCCGGGCAGGAAGAGGCCCAGAAGGAAGATTGGAAGCAAGCGGGCGAGCGCGAAGGCGAGCCCCTTGTCAAACTTCGTGATCCTCTTGGGAATGTCTTCCAATAAGACGAGTTTGCCCTTGGGCGTCAGCTTGAAGCGGTCGAGGGCCCGCTTCGACGTGATCACGGTGGTGATCCCGCACTGGTCGATCGACGAGTTGATGACCGCCTCGCCGGCTGTGTAGTTCAGGTTCACGGGCACCCGGCCCGTGAGCGACACCGCGATGTTCGCGACCGCCGTGGGGACCGTCGGCGGAAGGAATATCCCTACATATTCCCCTTCGAGCATTCCTCGGTTCAACGCCCGTGCCAGCGCGATCGACTCGATGAGAAGGCGGCCGTAGGTCCGTGCTTGACCGGTGCTGTCCACCATCGCCGACTTGGTCCATGAGGCGCGGGCCTGGTGGACGAATACGCGCGGCAATGACCGCCAGTGGTTCGGATACGGTGGAAAAGGCGTTGGCGTGGGTGAGGAAACGACCCGTTCTTGACCGTGTGCGGTTTGCGCGCTCATGCGATTTCACTCCGCGCACTCGGACCGGCGCCGGGACCGGACCGACGCGACAACCGAGGAAGACCTCTTACCCCGCGACCTGTCGATTCAGGTCATCTAAGCTCGAAGACACTTTACGCCAAGGTGATGCCCCCTGGCAACGTCCCGTGTGATCGCCGAGCCGGTCATGCCTTCAGCTCTGCTGGGTCCCACCAACCGCAACCGGATCGACCGCCAGGTGGAGAAAAGTCCGCAAAAGACCAATCGTCGGTTCGACGAACTTGGTCTCCTCTAAGTCCGGTGACCGGCCACCCCTCCGCGCGGCCACGCGACGACTCGCTGGCGACACCGCGAAGAACGCATTGGTCCCCTCGGGTCCCTCTCCCGTCGCGACCGCCCCACGTCCGAATGTGTGGTCGATCCCGCATAAATCGACCAGTCGGCGCGATCGCCATGTCTGTCATGAAGCGAAATCGCTTCGGGTCGCTGTTCTGGGCATCGGGCGACCGCTCGCGGCCCGTCTTTCCCGGCGCCTCCTTGGCGCCGGCTCCGACCGCGCGTAATCTTCGGTCCAATCCCACTCATTTTCCCAAAGAGAGTTCGGTTCGGGCCGTATTTTGGGCCCCCGGCTGCGGGACCAAGCCAATCTCGCCTCAAAGGCAGGCGATCCCGACTCATCCAGACGATCCGCGTGACCGACATCAAGCGAATTCGGGTCGGGCCGTTTCCTGACCAGGCCGGCCCTGAAGGCTCGACCGAATACACTCCGTCGACCGGATTGCCAAAGAGTTAATCTTCACTATGTCCCATGACGGTCGTCGAAGCGGGCCTTGCGCCCCTTTTTTCGGTCCCGACGATCGACACAACACTCTACTTCCCCATGGAACGTTGGGTTGGCATTTCTTGTCGAATCGGCCTGGAAACTCGGAGTGGGTCTTGAGCGACTCGCTTGCGGGGTGGTGCTTGCCGGGGACCGAGGGACCCATCACCGCCGTCGGCAAGGACCCGCGCGACGTCTCCTCCGGCCCCGGGACCGCGAGCCCAAGGACGACCGGCCATGTGACCAGCCTGCCCTCGTTCGGTGGTCGAACCTGTCAGGCGGAGTGAAGAACGAGTCGTCGGGATTGACGCGATCGGCACGTGAGGATGGTCTCCATTCAGGTCGCGGCCAAGCACCGCCCCGCAATCACACACCATGACGCGGCGGGGCGCGTGCCAGCCTGGTCAACAGGAGCGATCGATCGGGGACCGCTCTCGGAACTGAAGACCCGTGGGAGTGCATGGGATTGTCAAGGTGGCGATGCCGGGCGCGACACTCCTTGGCCGTCGGGTCGGGAATGCTCCCGGCCCGAACCAAGGCACCCACCATGCGTCCCGACCAATTCGGCCGGAGCGTCAAGCCACCACCCGCCCTCCGCGCCATCGAGACCACGGCGTCCGGCGCGATGCCGGCGACCACGGGAGGCGCGTTGCTCGGAACAGGCGGCCCGCCCGTGCTGGACGGGCCGTCCGATGTTTGTTCTTGATTTGTCTCGACCCTCTCGGTCTCGGCGGCAACGTCGCCGCCTTGTTCGTCGTTCTCTGGTTCTGGCTCGGCGATGGCTTCCGACTGAGCGGCGGCCCCATTCCCATTGGGTGGCGGAGACTCGCACACTTCGGGCCGGTCGGGCTCGTCGGGTCGTAGGGGCGGCTCGAAGCCGAGTTCCTCCTCCTGAGAAGGCGGCCCCGCCAACCTTGGTTCGACGGAAGGGCCTTCGTCGATCGGGGTCGGGTCGGTCATCACGACGGGGGTGTCGTCTATGCTCGGAGACGGCCCGATCGTGATTGTCGGAACGGTCGCACTCGCCCCTTGTTCGACACGCACGAACTTGCCGGGCGCCACCTGGACCCAACTCACATCCAAAGGCGGTGCGACTTCCGTGACGACCGCCTTGGCCCGGGCGCGACCGCGGCGAGCTTTGGGGGCGGGCGTCGACTCAATCGTCGGAGAGTTCGTTGTCAGGTCCGCGGACACTTCCAGATCTTGGAAGTCGCAGGAGTCGACGGGTCGTTCGGGCAGACGCGCCCGCCCCTCTCTCCCCGGCCACAGGAGCCACGTCATCAGGGCCCAATAGGGCGGCACGACCCACCAGGAGAGGGTGAGACCGGCGGCCACGCTTGTCGCCACGATGAGCATGCCGACCGCCCACCGGCCCACGCGGGCCGACGAGGACAACCGAACACGACCCGTTGGCGGCGCGGGCGAGACGTCCGTCTCCTCCGATGGTCCCAATGTTGAAAGGGCGTCATGCCGCACGCGGACCAATCTCCTGGAAGGCCTCCCTTCGAGGGCCGTCCTTCGCTCTATCGGCGGATGGTGTTGGGGCCCCTTGCCCATTTCGGGGCCTTTTCGATCAGGGGGACCGTCCGGCACGCAAGAGGCGCTCGGCCCCTAGCTCCCGCAGCCTTTGCGCGACCTCGCCCCCCAGCACATCGGGCGCTTCCCGATTCCCTTCCAAACCCACTCGCAACCGTTCCCGGCCGTCAAGGTCGAAGACCTCCACATCGAGCGCCAAGATGTCCCGCGAAAGCACACGTCCCCAGGCGCCCAGCGCGATCAGACAAGAGCCTTCCAGTCCGGCGAGGGCCTGTCGCTCGGCCTCGACGGCCGACCTGGCCTCCCCGCATTCGAGTCGACTCAAGAGCGACAAGTTCGATACGTCATCGGCGCGGCACTCAATCCCCAGGGCCCCCTGCCCTACCGCTGGAAGAAACTCGGGCGGCTCGAGCCTCTGCGTGACGTGCACGTCCAGGCCCAGACGGCGCAGTCCCGCGATCGCCAAGACGATCGCGTCGAGGCGCCCTTCCCAGGCGTGTGCCAGCCTCGTCTCGACATTTCCGCGAATGGCGACGATTTCCAGGTCGGGACGAAGATGAAGCAACTGAGCGCGGCGTCGAGGCGACCCTGTGCCGACTTTCGCACGAGGAGGAAGGCGCTCGATGGTTTGATGTCGAGGCGAGATCAAGGCGTCGGCCAGGTCTTCGCGCTCGGGCACGGCGGCCAACGTGAGGCCGTTCACCGACTTCGTCGGCAGGTCCTTCAAGCTGTGGACGGCCACGTCCACCGAGCCATCGAGCAAGGCGCGTTGGATCTCCTTGGTGAAGACCCCAGCGCCGCCGATCGCGGCAAGTGGGGCATCGCGGTCCCGGTCGCCCAAGGTCTTGATTTCGACCAAGTCGACGACCAGGCCGGCACCGGCGTGAACACGATGCAGTGACTCGGCCACGCGACGCGCCTGCCACATGGCCAGGGGACTTGATCGCGTGCCGATCCTGATGGTTCGTGGGATCATGGTGGAAGACTCAAGCCCTGCCAATTACCGCCGCGATGACCTTCTGCGCGCCCGCTTGCTTCAGGGCGCTCGCGGCGGCCCCGCAGGTCGCGCCGGTAGTGAGGATGTCGTCCACCAGCAAGATGGTCCTTCCTTCGATCGAGTGCCAGGCGGCCCTTCGTGCGCGGAAGGCCCCCCGCATGATGTCCCGCCGAGAACTACGGGTCAGGCCGGCGAGTTTGGGAGTGCCCCGGACCCGCGACAGTGCCGGGCACAGTGGAAGGCCCAACCGATCGGCCAGTTGCTCGGCGAACGTCTCCGCTTGATCGTACCCGCGCGTGAGTCGCTTGGCCCAGTGCGACGGCACCCAAGCGACGCGCGTTTCCTTGTTGAGGGCCTCGCGGGGCAAGAGACGCGATCGGGCCTCGACCCACAAATCGGCCAGCCAGCGAGCGAGCCACGCGTTCCTTTCGTGTTTGAGGAGGAGGCAGAGGTGGCGTATGGCGCCCTCATAGGGTCCCAAGGCGAGCGCCGCGTCGAAGCCGAGAGTGTGTCCTCGACATGCGCCGCAGCCTCGATCGGTTCGCGCATACGGGCCGATCGTTTCAGCACATCGCGGGCAGACGAGGCCCGCGGCTGTGAGGAGCTCTTCCCGGCAGGGCCCGCAAAAGGGGCCCTCCGCATCGGCGCTACAGACGGGGCACGACCAGGGGCAAAGCAAGTCGGTGCCATCGCGCCATGAGCCGCACATGGCGTCGCGCAGAAACCGGCCGCCGACACGCGACCAGGTCCCCCATGTTGGGCCGTTGACACTGAGCATCCGTTCCCACTCCGGAGACCCGTCGAGGGACTGATGGAATTAGGCGTTTCCTGGGCGTTGGCCAGTCCGTAGATAGGGCTCGATTTCCGCGCGGAGGTTCACGCGGGCGCGGGCCAATAACGACTTCACGGCTGCCTCGCTCCGCTTCATGACCTCGGCGATCTGGGCGTAGGGCATCTCCTCGAACTTACTGAGGAGGACGGCCAGGCGCTGGTCGTCGTCGAGGTTGGCGACGGCGTCGCGGACCACGGCGGAGAGTTCGGCATGACGCATCTGGGACGACGCCGTCCCATCGCGCGCCGGCAAGGCGCCGGCAAGTCCTGCATCGCTCGAATCGTCACTCTTGCGGGCCGAGGACCGATGACGCTTGCGTAGATGATTGAGGGCCACATTATTGGCGACCGTGAAGAGCCAGGTCGAGAACTTCGCGCGGACTTTATAGCCCTTCCGGGCGCGATAGATCCGGAGGAAGACCTCTTGGGCCAGGTCTTCGGCCTCTTCTTGATTGCCGATCAGGTGCGTGAGGACGCCGAGCAATCGGTGCTGGTACTTCTCCACCAACTCATCAAACGCGGCGCGATCGTCATCGCGGACCCGCAACATGAGCCGCACGTCCGGGTCGACGGATTCCAGGTGTTTTTCGAGTCCATCAACCTCGGCCACGCGCGTCTCCTCCTCCTGATCAGCCACGCGGTCCCGCCACGACCGGCGTGGCGGCCCCTTCCGAACGGCGGCGCAGTTGTCCGCAGGCCGCGTCGATCGCGCGACCCTTCGTCTTCCGCGCCGTCACACTCACACCCGCGGCGCGGACAACTTCCAGGAACCGCTGGACCGTTTCCGGCCGAGGCCGCTGATAGATCAAACCCGCCACGGGGTTATAAGGGATCACGTTCACATGCGCCTTGCGACCGGCCAGCAAGCGCCCCAAAGCCCGGGCGTGTTCCGGCTGGTCGTTCGTTTCGCCCAACAAGACGTATTCATAGGTGACTTGTCGGCCCGTGCGTTCGAAGTAGAAGTCGGCCGCTTCCATCACGGCGGAGAGGCCCACCTTGTCGTTGATGGGCACGAGTTCGTTGCGTAGCTCTTCGGTCGGCGCGTGGAGCGAGACGGCGAGATGATAAGGGCGGTCCAGCTCGGCGAGTTGCCGCATCTTCGCCGGCAGGCCCACGGTCGAGATCGTGACGCGGCGCGGCGAGAGCCCAAGCCCGTCGACCGAACAAACCCGGTCCAAGGCGGCGACCAGGTTGTCCAGGTTCGCGAGGCTTTCACCCATCCCCATCACGACGATGTTCGTGAGGCGTTCGTCAACTGGGAGCAGGTTGCGAAGTCGGAGCACTTGCTCGACGATCTCGCCGGCCTTCAGATTGCGTTCGACACCGTTCAAACCACTCGCGCAGAAGACACAGCCCATCCCACAGCCGACCTGAGTGCTAACGCAAACGGTCCGACGATCGGCCTCCGCCATCAGGACGCACTCGATGCGCTTGCCGTCGCGGCAATCCAAGAGCAGCTTCTCGGTGCCGTCGTCCGAGACATGATGCAAGGCGACGCTCGTCGTGAAGACGGCCCAATCGGCCTGAAGGGCCTCGCGGAGGGCGAGCGGCAAGTCGGTCATCATCGCGAACGAATCGGCGCGACGATCGAAGACCCAACGGAGCACCTGGCGCCCGTGAAAGCGCGGCGCGGAGCGTTCCTTCAGCCAGGCGAAGAGTTCCTCGTGAGGTTCGTCGAGCAAGGCCCGAGACATGGGACGTCCGATCAGCGGAGTTGGTCAGCCCAGCATTTCCACCATTCAGGACCATGATATTCGTCGCGGGCGGCGAGTACGAGCCCCCTTCCCCCGCCGAACTTGTGGGGTTTCGTCGCCGGGCCTAGAATGTCGTCCATGCCGACCCGACCTCGAAAGGAACGGCCGCGCGTCGCGCGGTGTCGGCCACGTTGGTCCCATCAGGAGGAGAAACATGGTCCGCGGATTGCTCGCCCTCGGTCTGACACTTGGGGTCGTGGGAAGTGTTCCGGCCCAAGATTTGGGGGTGGGAGACCCGGCACCCAAGCTGGTCGTGAGGGAGTTCGTCAAGGGAGGGCCCATCCGGGCCTTCGAGCCGGGCAAGACCTACGTCGTCGAGTTCTGGGCCACTTGGTGCGGCCCTTGCCGCGTGAGCATCCCCCACCTCACGGAGTTGCAAGCGAAATACAAAGACGTCACGTTCATCGGCGTGAGCGTCTGGGAAGACGACCCCAATGAAGTGAAGCCGTTCGTCAAGGGGATGGGCGACAAGATGGAGTATCGGGTCGCCATGGACGCCGTGCCCGACGGCGCCAAGCCGACCGACGGGACGATGGCCAAGACCTGGATGGAAGCGGCCGGTGAGGAAGGCATTCCCACCGCGTTCATCATCAACGGCGAAGGCAAGATCGCCTGGGTCGGCCATCCCATGAGCATGGAGGGACCGCTGGAACAGATCGTCGCCGGCAAATTCGACCTCAAGGCCGCGATCGCCGAGCGTGAGGCGGCAGTGGCCCGCGAGAAGGCCCTCTTGGAGCTTCAGGAGAAACTCGTCAGGGCCAGTGAAAAGGACGACGTGAAAGGAATGGTCGCACTCCTCGACGGGGCCATCAAGGCCGACCCTACCGTAGAGCCGATCCTCGCGCCCGAGAAGTTCGCGCTGCTGATCGGTCGGGCCAAGGATCCCCAAGGGGCCCTCGAATACGGCAAGCACCTGGTCGAGAACGTCTTCAAGGACGACGCCGACGGTCTGAATGAGGTGGCCTGGACGATCGTCGACCCCGACGCCAAGCACAAACCGACGGAGAAGCTCATCGAGCTGGCCCTGACCGCCGCGCGTCAGGCCGACAAGCTCGAAGAAGGGGAGAACCCCTACATCGCCGACACCCTCGCCAAGGCCCTCTTCGACTCGGGCGACGCCGTGGCGGCCCTGGCCGCCCAAGAGCGGGCCATCCGGCTCGCCAAGGGGACCCCCCTGGAAGATGACGATGCGCTCTTCGAGCGTCTTGAGATGTACCGGAAGGCGGTCAAGAAGTCGTTCAAGTAAGGCACCGGCGTTACTTCGCGAGCGTCGTTCAACGGCGGGGGGCCGAGGTCACGGTCCCCCGCACTTTGTTTCCAAGGGGGCGATCCAACCCATGATCATCGTCTTGAAGGAAGGGGCCTCCAAGGAGGACGCCGACGCGATCCTCACGCGGATCGAAGCCTTGGGATTGAAGCCTCTTTATATGCCGGGACAAGAGAAGATCGTCCTCGGCGCACTGGGAGACGAGCGCGTTTTGGCGACGCTCCACCTGGATTCGCTTTCCAGTGTCGAGCGCGTGGTGCCGATCCTCAAGCCCTACAAGCTGGCGAACCGTGCCTTCCATCACGAGGGCAGCAAGGTCCAAGTGGGCGACGTTCTCATCGGCGGCGGCGAGATGGTCGTGATGGCGGGCCCCTGCTCCGTCGAAGGTCGCGAGCAGATCGTGGATACGGCCAAGGCGGTGAAGCAAGCCGGGGCCCGCATCCTGCGCGGAGGGGCCTTCAAGCCCCGGACGTCTCCTTACGCTTTCCAAGGTCTCGAGGAGGAGGGCCTGGAATTGCTAGCCGTCGCGCGAGAGGAGACGGGCCTGCCGGTCGTGACCGAGGTGATGAGCGAGCACGATGTCGCCCTAGTCAGCAAGTTCGCCGACATGCTGCAAATCGGCGCCCGCAACATGCAGAACTTCCGCTTGCTCAAAGCGGTGGGACAAGCCGGGCGGCCGGTGCTCCTCAAGAGGGGTCCGGCGGCGAGCCTCTCGGATTGGCTCATGGCGGCCGAGTACGTCATGTCGGAGGGGAACTTGAACGTCGTCCTGTGCGAACGCGGCGTGAAGGGGCTCTTTCAAGACACGCGCAACATGTTCGACCTGTCCATCATCCCGCTTATCCGGAAGGAAACGCACCTGCCGGTCGTCGCCGACCCGAGTCACGGGACAGGCGTGCGCCGGATCGTCCCCGAGATGGCCCTCGCGGCGATCGCGTGCGGGGCTGACGGCCTGATGATCGAAGTCCATCCCGAGCCCGACCACGCCTGGTCGGACGGTTTCCAGCAGCTCGATTTTCAGGAGTTCCGCGACCTCATGGGCAGGGCCCGCGCGGTCGCGGCGGCCGTCGGCCGATCGTTGGCTTGAACCGTCGAATTAGCGAGTCGCGACCGCGGCCCGGAGCCGTCGTGGGCCGCCGACCACGCGCGCGGCGGGGCGATTGGTCACGCCCACATAGACCCCGCCGGGCAAGCCGTCGTTGTTGCCATCAAGGAGCTTGCCGTTGAGGTTCGCCACCCCCACCCTCGCCGACGCCACGTTCGTTACCTGATTGATGGTCACCTGGATCGGCACGCCGCGAGCGATCGTTTGCGCGGCCGTCAGCCGGACCGACCATGTCGCCGGGTCATACGAGATCGCCTTGATGCCGACGAGGTAATCGTCGCTTGTGCCCAGGCGGCCGTCTCGTCCCGGCGTCCGCAGGCTGTAGCCGTAGTTGCGCGGGTCCACCGCGCGAACCGGGTCGAGTGGCTGGCTGAACTTCACCACGACCGCCGTGACCCCTCGCGAGTTTAGGATGGGTTGCAAGCTGACGACGCGCGGGCTATTCACATAAGCAATCGTCAATGTCGCTTGGGCCGGGTTGCCGAGCGCGAGCCCGCCCATGGGGTTGCTCAAGGTCAGATTGACCGTCGTGTTGTTCTTGTTGCCCACCTGGAAAAGGACCGGCACGGTGAAGCTCGCCGAGGTCACTCCGGGGTCGAAGACGAGCATGCCCGAGGTCGGCCTGTAGTTGACTCCCGCATGGCCCGTGCCGTCGCTCGTGGCGTACTGGACGCTCACGCGGCCACCGCTGGCGTTGCGCACGACCGTGATCGTGGCCAGGCCTGAATCGGCGTCGCTGACGTAGCTCGTCGCGCTGAAACCGGCCAATCCGGGCTGGTCGTCGTCCACGATCGTCAAGACGGCCGCGCTCGGTGTACCGACGTTCGTCGCGCCTTGCGGATTACTCAAGGTGAGGAGGACCGTCGTGTTCGCTTCGGGGAGGATGTTGTCGAGGATCGGGATGGTGAAGCTCTGCACGTTCACGCCGGGCGCGAAGGTGAGGGTCCCCGAGACGGGCGTGTACTTAGACCCCGCCTTGGCCGAACCGTCGCTCGTGGCGTAGTCGATCGTGAAGTAGCCACCGCTGCCGCCCAGGCGCGTCACTTGGATCGTCGCCATGCCGCTCGATTCCAACACGCTGAAGATCGCGGAGGCGAATTGGACGGTGCCAAAGGTCTCTTGGATCGGGGCCGAAAAGGCCGACGTGTTGCCCGCGGGGTCGGTCGCGTCCGCGACGACGACTTGCCCCGAGGGGACCGAGGCAGGGACGTCGGCGGTGAAGGCCACGAAGCCGGTCGCGTCGGTCGTCGCGATGGACTGTCCCAAGAACCGCTCGCCGCCCATGTCGTTGAGTTTGGAATTGGCGAAAAACTGAATGGTGTAGGCGGTGTTTGGGGCCCCTCGCAGGATGCCTTGAAGGCGCGTGAACGAGAGCGAAGTGGCGATGGCCGTGAGTGTGGGCGGGCTCACCAAGCCATTGGGCCGGCTTCCCGTGCCGGGAGACACGAAGAGGTCGATCCCAAGCCCGCCGTTCTGGAAGATCTTGTTCGTGAGGACCGCGTTGCCTGTGCCGTTGTCTTCGATGCGGACGCCGTCGCGCACGTTGAAGGCGATCGTGTTGCCGGCGACCGGCGTGGCACCGCCCACCAGGTTGTTCGACGCGTTACCGTGGACCCACACGCCATCGAGTTCGTTGCCGAGCGCCTTCTGACCTGTCACCTCGGTGCCGATGAAATTGCCCTGAATGACGTTCCGCGTGGCACTCGCGTTCACGACCTCCACGCCCCAATGGTTGGCCGAGATGAGGTTGCGTTGCGCGGCTGTCGTGCCACCGATCGTGTTGCCCGGGGAAGATTCGATCAAGATGCCCTGAAGCGAGTTGCCCAGGTCGGCCGTGCCGGAAACGTCGGTGCCGATGAACGAGCCCAAGACCTGATTGCCCGATGTGCCCGGACTGCTGATCGCGATTCCGACATTGTTCCCGGAGATGAGCTGAGAGCCAGTCCCATTGCCGTTGATGAGGTTGCTCGAGGCGCCGTTCTCGATGCGGACCCCTTCGCGAATGTTGCCGATGTCGGCCTTGCCGGTCAGGTCCGTGCCGATGAAGTTGTCGATCACCTGGTTGTTCACGGCACCGGCGCCCGAGATCAAGACGCCGCGCAGATTGCCCGCGATGATGTTCGTCGGGCCGACGATGTTCCCTGGAGCGAAGAGGGCCACGCCTTCCTGCGTGTTGCCGACGTTCGTGGTCCCCTTGGAATCGAGACCGATGAAGTTGTTGGTGATCACGTTCCGCGAGGCGATCGCCCCGGAGATGCGCACGCCCGCCCCTTCGTTGGAACTGATGACGTTGCGCAGAAGGTCCCCCGCGCCGCCGATCCGATTGTCCGACCCGTCCTCGATGCGGACGCCGTCGCCAAGGTTGCCCGCGTCTCCCTGACCGAAGAGCAACCCGCCGCCGGGCGGCAAGCCAATGTAGTTCCCGAGCACGCGATTGCTGGTGGCCCCCGCGCCGGCGATGCGAATACCGCTGCCGCCGTTGGCCGCGATCAGGTTGCCCGCGCCCGTCACGGCGCCACCGATCGCGTTGCTGGACGACTGAACGAGGACGCCGTCGCCACCGTTCGGTCCGAAGGCGAAGTAGCCGCTCAAGGTCGGTCCCACCACGCCGATCTGATTACCGAGGACCTGGTTGCCGTTCGCGCCCGGTAGGAGCCACACGCCTTCTTGGCCATTGCCCGCGATGACGTTGTTCTCCTGGGGATTGTCGCCACCGATGCTGTTGTTCGTGCCGCCGACCACGATCCCCTGGAGCTGGTTGCGACCGGACACGAACCGCAAACCGGCTATGCCCGCAGGCTGCTGGCCAGTCAGGGGATTGACGATGTCCAGGATGTAGCTGCCGATCACGTTTCCCTGGATTCGGTTGCCGACGCCGTTCGCGTTGGGGATCGAGATCCCCACGCCAAATCCCTGGATCATCAGACCGCGTACGAGGCTCTGCGAAGTGTCGAGCACCAGGCCGGTCGCCCCGGCCGTGAGGCTGCCGTCCAATACGACCCGATAGTCGGCCTTGTTCCCTTGGGTCGCGACTGTGTTGTTCGATCGCGACGAGATCGACGCCGGCGGTTCGCCCGCGGCTTGTCCCGGATAGCGATACGAAACGGGGGCGTGGGCCTGTGTGAAGCCGTCGATGGTGACAGTGTCGGTGATGATCGGGAGCGGCGAGAGCGGTTGGATCGTCCAAAGCTGCGTGACGGGGTCGAAGCCCGGCACCGGAACGTCGAGCCCTGGCGAATCGGATGCATTGATGCGGAAGACGATGCTGTCCGGCCCGGGACGGCTGTTTGCGTCCAGGATCGCCTGGCGGAAGGAGCCTGGCCCGCTGTCGTTCGTGTTCGTGACCAGGATTTGCGTGGGGTCGGCGACCTGTCCCTGTCCGGCCGAGAACTTCGACGTGTTGCCTGCCGGGTCCGTCGCCGTCGCGGTGAGGGTGGCGCCCGTCGGCAGGATGTATGGAAGGTCGGCCGAGAATATGGCCTGGCCCGATGCGTTCGTGGTGGTCGCCACTTGACCGATGTAGCTTTCCCCCTCGCCCGACCCGGACGAGTCGAGCACGCCATTGGCGAAGAACTGGACATTGAACGTCGTGTTGGGCAGGCTGGCGAGCGTCCCCCGGACTCGCGTGAAGAGTTCGTATGCGATCACTTGAGTGAGTGAAGGGGCATTGCGCAAGTTGTTGGGTCCGGGCCCCGGTCCCGATGGCGGCACGAGGTCGATGCCCAGACCGCCGTTCGCGAAGATGCTGGAACTCAGCACCGCGTTGCCCACGCTCACGTCCTCGATACGTACGCCGTCGCGGACGTTGAACGCGATCGTATTTCCCGAGCCAGGCGCCGTGCCGCCCACGGAGTTGTTCGAGGCCCCCTGATGGACATACACGCCATCTAACTCGCTACCCAGCGGGAGCCGGCCGGAAACATCGGTGCCGATCAGGTTGCCCAGGACGAGGTTGCCCGTGGCGGTCGCGTTGACGATCTCGACGCCCCAGTGATTGGCCGAGATGAGGTTGCGTTGGGAAACATTGCCGCCGCCGATCGTGTTCCCAGGCGCCGAGTCGATCAGCACGCCTTGGAGCGAGTTGCCCAGGTCGTCCGTGCCGGCCGCGTTGGTACCGATGAAGCTGCCCAGGACCTGATTTCCCGCCGTCGTCGCCCCGACGATGACCACCCCTTGGTTATTCGCCGAGATGACCTGCGAGCCTTGCCCGTTGCCCTTCACCACGTTGTTTGAGGCGCCCCCTTCGATGCGCACGCCCGCGAAAGCGTTGCCACGAGGGAACCGGCCCGTGAGGTCGGTACCAATCAGGTCATCGAGCACAACGTTGCCCGTCGCGAGGGTGCCCGAGAGCCGCACGCCGTTCGCGTTGGCCGAGATGATGTTGATCGGGCCGATCGTGTTTCCGGGCGCCGACACGTTCACGCCGTCTCGGAGGTTGCCCATGCTGATCAAGCCGGTGTCGTCCAGGCCGATGAAGCTGTTGGTGACGACGTTGCGGATGGCCCCTGCGCCGGTGATGAGTACGCCGTCGCCCTTGTTCCGCGAGATGACGTTGCGCGTGGTGCCGTCGCTGCCGCCGCCCACGCGGTTGTCGGAGGCCCCCTCGATCCAGACCCCAGCGAGGGTGTTGCCCGTGTCGCTCGTCCCCTGGTTCGCGCCGTTGATGGGCGGGGCGCCGATGATGTTGCCGAGTAAGACGTTCCGCGTGGCGGCCGCGCCGATGATGTGGACGCCCGCGCCACCATTGGCCGCGATCAAGTTCCCTCCGCCCGCCACACCGATGGAGTTGCTGGACGACTGGACCAAAATGCCGTCGCCCAGATTGGGGACGGTCGAGAAGAAGCCGCCCGGGGTCGGCCCGACCAGGCCGATCTGGTTACCAAACACGCGATTGCCCGTGGCGCCGGGCAGGATGGAGATACCCTGAAGGCCATTGCCGATGATGACGTTGGCATCGCCCGGGTTGCTGCCTCCGACTTGGGTGTTGGTACCGCCGATCACAATACCCTGCTGCGCGTTCCCGATGGTGTCCCTTAGGGTGGTCAGGTCGCTTCCCTGGAGGGGCTGACCGGTCTGCCCATTGACCTGATACTTGACATAACGGCCAAAGAAGTTGCCTTGAATGCGGTTGCCGGCGTCGTTGGGTCCGACGACGCTCACACCGACACCGAAGCCGGTAATGATCAATCCGCGTACGAGGCTATTGGAGGCGTCGAGCGTGAGTCCCGTCCAACCGTTGTTCCCACCGCCGTCGAGCACGATGCGCGGCCGGGCGTCGTTACCCTGGAGGGCCACGATGCTGGACGGACTGGAGAGGATGGTCATGGGGAAGCCGATGGGAAGGCCGCCCACCTGCGTCGTCTGCACGTCCACACTGGGCGTTGTGCCACCCGTCAGGGACGTGGTCGCCACGAGTGTCGGCACGTTCTTACCAGCCTGCTGTCCGCCGAACGTGACGATGAAGGGGTTGATGGGCGCAGGCCCGCCGATCACCGTGATACCCGTGTCACCCTCGAAGATGTCGCGGAGGCGCGACTGCACCGTAGTCGAGGTCGCATTGTACGCGATTGGGAGCGTGGTTAGGCCCCGGTCAGGCCGCGTCAGAGTGAACGTGCCGCCGGTTGGTCCGCCTTGGACACTTACCGCCTGAACGGCCGTCGTGATCTGTGCCGGGTATCGGAACTGGACTGGCCGGCTGGCCTGCGTGTAACCGTCGAGGGTCACCGTGTCGGTAATCGTCGGTAGCGGGCTGAGGAGACTGATCGTCCAGAGTTGGGTGACCGGGTCAAAGCCCTGGACCGGGACGTTCTGGATTGGCGCATTCGAGGCGTTGATCTGGAAGGTGATCGTGTCGGGGCCCGACGTCATATTGGCGTTGAGGATCGCCTGTCGCAACGAGCCGGGGCCGCTGTCATTCGTGTTGGTAACAACGAACGAGGACGCCGACACGCCTTGGATCGTCAGAGCGGCAGTGGCGGGCGAGCCGATACCAATGGCCGCCATCGGATTGCCCAGGCCCATGTTGACGGTCACGCTGCTCCCCAGCGACAGGTTGCCAAGTATTGGGACCGTGAAGGTCTGCGACACCACATCGATGTCGAAGACCAAAGTGCCCAAGACGGGGGCGTAGTGCGTGTGAGGCACGGCCGTGCCGGCGCCCGGCGCCGCGTCGATGGTGGAGTAATCGACCCTGAAGTAGCCGCCGCTTCCCCCTTGGCGGGTCACGGTGATCGTGGCTTGATTATCGTTCGCGCTGGCCGTGTAACTGACAGGGTCGAACCGGACCGTGCCGAGGTCTTCCGACTTCGTCACGCTGAACCGCGACGTGTTGCCCGCCGCGTCGGTCAGGGTCGCCGTGACGATCTGCCCGATCGGCAAGACGCCGGGCACGTCGATGGTGATGTTCGCGACGCCGCTCGCGTTTGTCGTCACGTTCGTCGAGTCGCCCAGGAAACGCTGGCCGCCGGAATCGCTCGCGGAGAGGTTGGCGAAGAACTGGACCGTGTAGGTGGCGTTCGGGGCGCCGTTGACGATGCCCTTGACCCTGGTGAACGCGGGCGAACTGGCCACGGCCGTCAACGTCGGCGGAGCAATCAGGTTATTAGGCCCCGGGACCGGTCCGGTCACCAGGTTGATGCCCATGCCGGTGTTGGATGTGATGCTATTGGTGAGGACCGCGTTGCGGACGCTGTTGTCCTCGATGCGGACGCCGTCGCGCACGTTGAAGGCGATCGTGTTGCCGGCGCCGGCGATCATGCTCGCGCCGCCGATCGTGTTGTTCGAGGCCCCTTGATGGATGAGGACGCCGTCGATCTCGTTCCCGAGGGGTTTCACGCCCGACGTGTCGCCACCGATCACGCTCCCGAGCACCACGTTGCGCGTCGCCCCGGCGCCGACGATTTCGATTCCCCAGTGATTGGCCGAAATCAGATTGCGCAACGAGGCCCGCGTGCCGCCGATCGTGTTGTTTGGCGCGCTGTCGATCAACACGCCTTGGACCGAATTGCCCAGGTCGAGCGTGCCCGAGATGTCGGTCCCGACGTAGGACCCTTGCAACACGTTGTTGGTGGTCGCGGCCCCGACGATGGCGACGCCGACGTTGTTGCCCGAGATGACCTGAGAGCCCTGGCCATTGCCGGAAATCGTGTTGTTTGAGGCCCCCGACTCCACGCGAACGCCTTCGTGGGCGTTGCCCAGAAGCAGCGCGCCGGCGACGTCGGCGCCGATCATGTTGTCGAAGACCTGGTTGCCCGTGGCCTGAGAGCCCGAAAGCAGGATGCCTCGCAGGTTGGCCGAGACGACGTTGTTGGGCCCGATCGTGTTGTTGGGCGAGTAGAGCGCGACGCCCACGTCGGAGTTCCCCAGGATCGTGGCCCCCGTGCTTCCCACCCCGATGAAATTGCTGGCCACTGTGTTACGGACAGCGGTCGTTCCCCGAATCCGCACACCAGCCCCCAGGTTCCGCGAGATCACATTACGGACTGAGCTGTCGCTGCCACCCACGCGCGTGTCGGAAGCGTCCTCGATCAGGACGCCATCCCCCCTGTTGGCCGTGTTCGGCTGACCAAGGACGAGATTGCCTCCCGGGCCGGTACCGACGTAGTTCGCCGTGAGGACGTTTCGCGTTGCCGCCACGCCCTTGATGTGAATACCCGTTCCCGCGTTCCCCGAGATCAGGTTGCCCGCGTTCACCCCACCGACGACATTGCTGGAAGACTCGATGAGCACCCCGTCGGCCCCGTTCGGCGACACGAAGAAGAGCCCCTGGGGAGGCGGACCGGAAACGCCGATCTGGTTGTTCAGGATTCGGTTTCCCTGCGCATTGGGCTGCACCCAAATCCCTTCCTGACGATTCCCCGTGATCACGTTCCCCTCGGCCGGCGTCGTGCCGCCGATCACCGTGTTCGTGCCGGCCACCACCACGCCCTGACGCTGGTTCCCGCCCGACACGAACCGTTGCGAGGCGTTTCCCGTCAGGGCGATCCCGCTCTGCGGGTCCACCGGATAGAGCATGTAACTGCCGATGAAGTTCCCCTGGATCCGGTTCCCAACGTCCGTCACATTGGGAACCGACACGCCCACTCCGAAGTTCGCGATGATCAGGCCCCGAAGCAGGCTGTTCGACGTGTCCAGGACGAAACCCGTCGCGTTGGGCACGTTGCCGCCGTCGATGATCACGCGAGGCCGGGCGTCGTTGCCCTGAAGGGCCGCCACGGCACTCGGCGACGAGGTGAAAGTGATCGGAGTGTCCGTCAAGCTCTGAGTCGGATAACGATACGAGACCGACACGTTCGCCTGCGTGTAACCGTCCAAAACCACCTGATCGGTGATCGTCGGCAACGGACTCAGCGGACGAATCGTCCACGTCTGCGTCCCTGGGTCGAAACCAGGTACCGGCACGTTCAGGTTCGGCGCCAGCGACGCCTGAATGCGAAACGTGATCGTGTCCGGACCTGGGTTCGCGTTGGCGTCCAGGATCGCTTGACGCAGCGAGCCCGCCCCGCCGTCGTTCGTGTTCGTCACGAAAAACTGCGGCGAACTCGACACGATGATTTGACCATTCGAGAACTCCGAAGTGTTCCCCGAAGAGTCGGTCGCCGTCGCCGAGAAATACTGACCCACCGATGCGATCCCAGGCAGACTCGCGTTCAAGGTCGCCACGCCCAGCGCGTTCGTCGCGAGTGTCACCTGGTTGAAGTACGTCTGACCCTCTGGTCGGCCGTTCGAGTCCAACGACACATTCGCGAAAAACTGGATCGTGAAGGCCGTGTTCGGCGCCGCTGTCAGCGACCCTTGGATGTTCGTGAACCCACTCGTGATCGTCGTTGACGCGAACGTCAACACCGGGGCCGGCTGAAGACGGTTCGGGCCCGGCGAGCTGCCGACAACCAAGTCCACACCCAATCCACCGTTGCTGGAGACGCTATTGCTCAGCAGGGCGTTCCCTGTCGAGTTGTCCTCGACGCGCACCCCATCCCGAACATTGAACGCGATGACGTTGCCCGCCCCCGCGCCAAGACCGCCCACCAGATTGTTCGATGCCCCTTGATGGAGATAAACGCCATCGAGTTCATTGCCCAAGGCGCGGCGCCCCGTGAAGTCCGTCCCAAGGAAGTTCCCCTGCACTACGTTCCCCGTGGCGCCACCGTTCACGACCTCGACGCCCCAGTGGTTCGCCGAAATCACGTTCCGGGTCGTAAGACCGGTCCCGCCGATCGTGTTGGATGGGGACGAGTCGATCAGCACGCCCTGAAGCGAGTTGCCCAGGTCGGCCGCACCCGTCACGTCAACCCCGATGAAGTTGCCCAGGACTTGAACGCCGGTGGTCGTCGCGCCCAAGACCGCCAGGCCGACATTGTTCCCCGAGATGACCTGCGAGCCCTGGCCATCACCGCTGATCGTCGTGTTCGAGGCGCCCAACTCCACCCGCACACCTTCCAACGCGTTGCCCAGGTCGACTTTGCCCGTGGCGTCGGTGCCAATCTTGTTGTCCACCACGACGTTCCCCGTGGCCGGCGCCCCGGAGAGCAAGACACCACGCAAATTCGCCGAAATCACGTTGTTGGGACCAACCGTGTTCCCGGGCGAGAAAATCGCCACACCTTCGGCCGAGTTCCCCAGCACGGTGGCGGCCGCTGCGTCGAGGCCGATCGTGTTGAATGCAAGAACGTTGCCCGTTGCCGTTTGCCCGGTGATCCGCACCCCCGCGCCCACATTGCGCGAAATTACGTTGGTCGTGTTGGACGCGCCGCCGATCGTCGTTTGGTTGGCGTCCTCGATGCGGATGCCGTCCCCTTGGTTCCCCGTGTTCCCCTGCCCCAACAAGAGACCGCCGCTGGGTGGGGCCCCAATGTAATTCGCTTGAATGCGATTGCGAGTCGTCGTTTGACCGCTGATCCGAATCCCCGCGCCGAGATTGCCCGAAATCAGGTTGCCTGCGCCCGCCGTACCGATCGCGTTGCTCGACGCCTGCGACGCGATGCTGTTCGACCCCTGCAACCACACCCCTTCTGCTTGGTTCGGTACCACCAGGAAACGTCCGTTCGCGCCGGGACCGATGATGCCGATTTGGTTGTTAAAGATCTGGTTCCCCACGGCCGGGGCCTGCACCAAGATCCCCTGAAGGCCATTC
>CALLYK010000435.1 GCA_937858365.1 uncultured Isosphaeraceae bacterium
TGAAGGCGATCGGACGGCAAAAGAGGGAAGAAAGAATGCGAAAACGTCATCGTAGGCGATGACGATTCGTTCACGCTCTTTGACAATCCGGACTCGGTTTGTCGGTTGAGGCGATCGGACCGCGCACCACCGGGGCCCCGGTGCGCCCGCTTCGGGGAGGGCCCGCGCCGCGTTTTCCGGCATGTGCTATGAATAATGAGAGATCTGGTATTTCAGTACGACTTGATTGGGATAAGGACAGTGTCTTAAGGGACCTCTTGAAGAGGACCGCGAATCGTCTCACCGTCTTGGGCAAGGCCCCAACATGGGGCCTTTGATGTAGAGAACGACCCAATCATGAACCGCATTGGCCTAAATGGGCGCTTCGCTTGGGCGTTCCGGACGATCGGGTCTGAGTCAGCGCCATGAAGTCGGTCAGCAACTCTCGTGGAGGCCCGATGCCATTCTTCTTTCGTAGGCGTTACCTTCTCAGGCATCCATAGGAGAAGGTCCTCGTCTAGCATGCGACTGAGGACGTCCGAGAGTTTGGTTAGACTTAGCGAGAGGTTGGGGGTCGAGCATTCGATTGGGGTCCGGCTTCCTTAGGCCCCCCAAGGGATACACGGGCGGCCATTTGACTCGGTGAAGTCAAAGTCGAAATGGCCTACTCAAGGTCCGAGAGAGGAATCGGAGGTCGCGAGGGCCGCTCTCGGACGAAATGGGCGGGATTCGCCGTGATTCAATACACCCGAGTGGATTCGAACCACTAACCTTCGGTTCCGTAGACCGATGCTCTATCCAATTGAGCTACGGGTGCGTTGTGAGACGGGTTGATTATACGGATCGCCCGTTGGGAACGGAAGGGGCCAGCCCGGGCCGATTCGTGCGTGTATATTGGATTTGGTTTCCCCCAGAGGGGCCTCTGGGTCTTCGTCGGCGCCGATGGTGAACATCATGTCCTCTCCCCTCGCCCATCCCGCTCGCCTTGTGAGCGTCACCTTCGCTCTTCTCGCGCTCTTTGCGGCACGCTCAGGCGCCCAGGCCCCGTTGCATGTGCTCGTGGGGCATTCGGATCGCGTTGAAGGGATCGCGTTCAGCCACGATGGAAAAACACTCGCCACGGCCGGTCCCGACCGTTCCTTCCGACTCTGGGACGTCGTCCAGGGTAAGGCCCTGACGTTTCAAACCCCTGACGGGCCCGTCCCGGCGGTCGTCGATGTGGGGGTGGCCATTGAAGAAGTCCTCTTTGCTCCGGTCCCTGACGCCGACCCTTTGCATTTGGGGGCCAGAAAAGGGCCCGCCCCATCGCGCTTGGCGGTCGTCGGCGCCGATCGATCGGTCACCCTCTGGGACGCCAAGACCGGGTCTATTCTGGCCCGTCATGACGGTGAGGCCAAGCCTGTCCACGGCGTGAGTTTCGACGCCCGAGGACGACTCATGACGACCGCCGCTTGGGACCATCGCAACGCCCAGAGGATGTGGGAGGTCGGCACGGGTGTCGATCGCGGCGCATCGAACGTGTTCGTCCCCATGACCCGCTCCATCAGTTTCACGCCGGAAGGGGCCACGCTGGCCCTGGGCGATTTCAACGGCAAGGTCCGCCTGCGCGACGTCCCCCGTAACGCCATCAAGGCCGAGTTCCAGGCCCACGACGACGCCGTTTGGTGCTCGACCTTTTACCTCGACGGCTCGGTCCTCGCGACCGGAGGCGGTAAGGGGCGTGTGAGGTTCTGGGACGCCAACGACGGCCGGCTTCTGGCCAGCCTCGACGCCCACGCGGGCGGCGTCCGCGGCCTTTGCTTCAGCCCCGACGGTAGCAAGCTGGCGACTGGGGGCGTTGATCGGACCGCCAAGATCTGGGACGTGGCGGCCGTCCTGGAAGCGGCCGAGTCGGCCCCGCAAGGCGGCGAGGACGCGCCTCCGGCCGGGTCTCCCTGAGCAAGGGCCCTTCATGAGGGGCCTTCTTCCTTCTCTTGGGGCGTCAGGTCGACCACTCGCAGGCCCGCCTTGGCCAGGCGACTGAGGATGATGGGCCAATGGCGAACCAGGGAATGCGTCGTCATCGTATGTGAACATGCAATCAGATCGCGATCATGTCGTCCCAGCACCTTGACACCGCCGGGTGCCCGATGGAAGGCCCGGCGGACCGCGTTGACGCTTGGGGCCCGAACGTAGAAGCGTTCCATGATCGTGCCTGTTTCCTCGGGAGGTGGTCCTTGTCTATTCTAGGTGGGGACGACCATCCATGTCTTGCGGTGATCATGGCATGACGAGCCCTCCCACCAACATTCGGGCCCACCAAAAGGACCAGTCCTTGGAGCTGCTTTGGGAAGACGGCCATGCGGACCGCCTGGCCTATCACCTGATCCGTTCGAGTTGCCCGTGTGCGACTTGCCGCGATGAATGGACCGGCGAACGGCTCCTCGACCCCGCGACCATCGCCGCGGACCTGACCCTCCAAAGCATGGAGCCGGTCGGCAACTACGCGGTCCGGCTCTCGTGGTCGGACGGCCACGGCTCGGGGCTCTTCACGTGGGAGTATCTGGCGAACCTCGCCTCCGACCCCGACGCGACTCCCTCATGATGGTCGATCGCTCCTGGACGATCGCCGTCCCACTTTTCAATGGGGCCCGACACCTCCGCGCGACCTTGACGAGCATCCGCGATCAAGCACAGTCACACTTTGATTGGATCATCGTCGATGATCGATCCACCGATGGCTCGGTTGACCTGGCGCGCGAGGTCGTGGGCGACAGTGCTCGCGTGGAGGTCAACGGCGAGAGGCTGGGCCTGGCCCGAAACTGGGGGCGTTGCGTCGATCTTTGCATGACTCGACACCTCGCGATCGTCCATCAAGATGACCTGCTTCGGCCCGATCATTTGACGACGCACGAGCGGGCCTTCCAGCATCACCCTGACCTAGGCATGGCGATCTCGGCGGTGAACGTCATCAATGAAGAGGGGCAGACCATCCCGAACCGACTCGTGGAAGCGGGCGGGTTCGGGACCGAAGACCGTACCTTTCCGCCCGGCGCCTTTCTCGACGAACTCGCGGTCGGCAACCCGGTCCGATGTTCGGCGGTCGCCTTGGCGGTGAAGGCCATTCGCGAAGTCGGCGGCTTTGATCCTGGCTTCTGTTATGTCGTGGATTGGGATGCCTGGATCAAGATCGCGCGTCGGTTCGCCGTCGCCTGGCTGGCGCACCCGACCGTTTTGGTCCGTTGGCACGACGCGAGTGAGACCCATCGTTTCAAGACGGGTACCGAAGACATCGACGAGCAGGAGCGCCTTTTGAGAGCGCTTCACGATTCCGACACAATGCGATTCGGGCCGAGCGTCCGCCGGTCGGCGAACCGACGGCTAGCCCGGGCCTTCCTCAACCGGGCCTACGAGGCCGCACGCTCGAATGATCCCGATCTCTCAAGAGCTTGCGTAGCCCGGTCTTTTCGCCTTGGTCCAGGCACCTTCGCCAAAGGACTTCTCGACCCGCGTTTGGTCTGGCGGCTCGTCAAGGCGGCGTGTTCGTAGCCGTCGTCCGCGGTCAGGCGGGCCTACCGCGTCGGGCCATCCATCGGGTCCCAGAGTTCCGATCGCGACTGCAGCAGTTCCTTATCGCTGCCAGCGAGGTGTCGCCGCCAGTCAGCGACCAGGATGGCCGCTTCACGCGCGCAACTCAGGTTCAGGATCGACAGGCGCGCGGCGGCCAAGGCCAGGGGGAAGAAATAGGCCATCAGCATGGTCAGTCCTAAACCGTCGAGTCCGCGTTGCGCGAGCGGCCAACCCTGCCTCCAGGCCGTTTGACGGACCATGTAGAACAACCAAAGCGAGACGCCGGTCGCGAGAAACCCATACAGTTTCTCGCTGGATCGGGCCAATTGGTGGCGTTCCAGGTGGTCGAGGAAGGTCGTGACGAGGCGGGTCCCGAGGCCTACTTCGAGCCAACTCACGCCCCTGGCCAGATGGAGGCGGACCCATTGGTGTTCACCCTGCATGGGACCGCCCACGGAACGGTCCAGGCCCCAGAGCACCAGGTCCACCAGTCCGGCCGTGATGAGCAAGCCCGTCATGGACATCCACTTGGGGTGGTCCCAGCGGGCCCAAAGTAAGTAAGGGCCCACAAGGCCCGCCGCCACCATCGCCCCGCGCAGGCCCCACTGATACCACTCATCCTGGACGACGCCGAACAGGCCGCCGAAGGTCAGCAGGACCCCGAGATGGAGCGCTACGTCGAGAGCGCGGAGGAACGTCGCCACGGCGAGAAACGTGAAGCCGAGCCGGCAAAGTTGGTAGCGCCGGTGGAGGGAGTCATGGTCGAGCGTGAGGTCCTGATTTGGGAGGAAGGGGTCGGTGGACAGGCTCAAGGCGTACTCCTGAGCAAGAGGCCGAGCGGTTGCCGAGCATTATAGGAAAGGCGGGCCCATCCCGAACAGGACGTTCAGCGCCCGCGAAAAACGAGCGAGACCTCGCCCCAAAGGGTCGGCAGGAAGGCTGGGTCCGGGCAGGGTCCGACTCGCAATTCCAAAAGGTTCCTGGCCTTCAGGCCGTCCACCAGTTCGATTTCCAGTCTCCCGGCGTCGATCGCCTCGGGCCCGGCCAGGAACATTCCGTTGAGGACGACTTCTCGGACCCCTGGGACCTGATCCAGACACAACCAAGCGCGGCCTGTCGATCGCGAAGGGGCCCCGAACAAACGACGCAAATGGATGGCGGTTGTCCATTCCGCGGGCCATGCGCAAGGAAGGTCGATTCGCCGGACAGGGCCGTCTGGGTGGTCCGCGCGTGACCACTCCCATGCGGCACGGAGGCGAATGCGATGTTCTTCGTCCATGCCCGAATTCCCTGGGATTGATGAGTCAACTGGGGTGGCCAGGAGGGTGGTTTCTCAGTATAGTTCATTTTCAGTTCGGGTTGTTTCGGGCCCCGGCCGAGACGCGCTGGACGGACCTCCCCCCTACGTGCCGCGCACGCGACCTTCTTCCTAGATTGCTTGCCGCGATGCGGCCCTGGTCGTACCAGGTGGTCCCGGGACGGGGTCGTCCCCTTCGTCGCCAGGAAGGCCCGCCCGCCGGTCCCCGACCGATGGACCGCTCATGAACAATGGTCATATCGCCCAGCTTGTGCCGCCGACCCGTACCCTTACGGGCGTGCAGGTCCTCGGGACCGGCCATTACGCCCCCGAGACCGTCGTCACCAACGAAGACCTGCTCGTCTCGCACGGCTTCGACCCCGATTGGATCGTCAATCGGACAGGGATCTTGGAACGCCGGTTCGCGCCCCCCCACCAGGCGACCAGCGACCTCTGTTACAACGCGGGGATGCGCTGCCTGAAGGAGGCCGGCGTCAAGCCGTCGGAAGTGGACCTACTTGTCCTGGCGACGATGACGCCGGACATGTACTTCCCTTCCACGGCCTGCATTGTCCAGGACCGCCTGAAACTGATGTGTCCCGCGTTCGACCTGGCCGCCGCGTGCGCCGGGTTCGCTTACGCACTGATCACGGCCAGTCAGTTCGTCGCGGCCGGCTCCAGTCGTCGGGCCCTCGTGATCGGCGGCGATTGCAACAGCCGGGTCATCAACCCGAACGACCAAAAGAGCTTCCCGCTCTTCGGCGATGGCGCCGGGGCCGTCTTGCTGGGCCCAGGCGGCAACGAGCAAGGGATGCTTGCCTATCAATGGGGGGCCGACGGCTCCGGTGGCAACTTGTTGAATCGACCAGCGTGCGGCAGCCGGATGCCTCCTTCCCCCGAGGCCCTGGAGAAGGAACTGCACTATCTGGCGATGGACGGCCGGGCCGTCTTCAAATGGGCCGTGCGCATCCTGGCCGACTCCGTCGAGTCCGTGCTCGAGCACGCCGAGTACAAAGTTGAAGACGTGCGCTGGTTCATCCCCCACCAGGCGAACGTGCGGATCATCCACGCCGCGAGCGACGTCTTGGGCTTCCCGCGAGACAAGGTCTTCAAGAACCTGGAGCGATTCGGCAATACCTCGGGCGGCTCGATCCCGATCGCGCTCGACGAGATGATGCAGCAAGGGGCGATCCGTCGTGGCGACCTTCTTCTGATCGCCGGCTTCGGCGCCGGCCTGGCCTGGGGCACGACCCTCTGGCGTTGGTGAGATCGAGAGGCCCCTTCGCTGGGGGCCTTGTTCGATTCAAGACCCAGGCCGCGGGACTGTGAGGTCGCGCGTCCATTGGTGGACCCCGAGTCCACGAAACTTGAGGCCCACGTGTAGCGTGCGGAAGGCGTCCCACGCTTCGCTCCCGCTCGCGTAACTGAGCCAGGCCTCGAACCGTTCGACGTCCGCCGTCACCTGCGCGGCGACCACGTTCGTCTTGCTCCGCATCGCCTCCACCGAGACCTGGAGTTGATTCAGGACGTTCGCCTTCTCCCCCGCCTTCATGGTCGGCGAGTGCCCCGATGGACCCGGCCAGGTGATGTGCATCGTGCCGCTCAGGTTCCGGTCCTTGGGCGAGACGCGGAGCAAGTCGAGCACATCATTGACTTCATATCGCATCCAGATAATTTCAACATAGACGATTTTTGACGGGTCGATTCCTTTGTCTATGACACCTTGACGGACCTGGCCACCGTCGTAGTTGGCCGCCGCGGGCCCGCCGGGGAAGATGGGGGTCGCGTTCGGGATGGCGGGCGCGCTGGGTCCACGCCCTTCACCCAGCAGTTCGTAGGCCCGAACGACCACTCGGAAGGCCCATTCGTCGCCGCCTTGGTCGGGGTGGTACTTCTTGGACTTCTGCCGAAAGGCGTCGCGGACTTGCTGTGGGGTCGCGTCCCGTTCCAGGCCCAAGACGGTGTATGGGTCGAGTTGGATCCCGTCGAGCATGGGGGGCGGTCCCACCGGAGAAGGGGCGGCGCCCCGAATCGAGTCAGGAAGTCAGGTGGCGGCCGTTGGAGAGCCGGCCCCGCAAGTACGAGGCTCGGGCGACGTTGCGCTCGTCCACTTCCAACTCGGCCCCTTGGATCTTCTGCAAGTGCGCCGGCTGAGTATGGATGAAAAGTTCGTTGACCGTGGGGATCTCAAGGTCGTCGATGAGTCCCAGGTTGATGCCCAGACGCACGCTTGACAAGAGGAGCATGGTCTCTTCGCTGGAGATCGTGTGGGCCGTCTTGAGGATGCCGTAGGCGCGGCTGACCTTGTCGTGGAGGACCTGGCGGCGTTCGTTCACCAGGGCCTGGCGCGCCGTGCGCTCGTACTGGATGATTTGGGGCACCACGTCGGACAGATTGCGGATCAATTCCAGTTCACTTGTGCCCAATGTTCGTTGATTGGAAATTTGGTAAAAGTCGCCGAAGGCTTGGGTGCCTTCGCCGTAGAGCCCGCGGACGGCCAAGTTGATCTTGTGGAGGGCGCGGAAGACCTTGTCGATTTGCTTGGTCTCGACGAGGGCGGGCAGGTGGAGCATCACGCCAACGCGGATGCCCGTGCCGACGTTGGTCGGGCAGGCGGTCAGATAGCCGAGAAGGGGACTGAACGCGTAGTCGAGGGAGCTTTCGAGTTGGTCGTCGAGGGCGTTGATTTGTTCCCAGACGTCGCGGAGGGAGAGACCCGAGTTCATCAATTGAATGCGCAGGTGGTCTTCCTCGTTGACCATGATGGCGACGTTTTCGCGGGGGCCGACGGCCACGCCGCGGGGGCCTTCCGCGGAGGCGAGTTCCCGGCTGATGAGCTGACGCTCGACGAGGAACTGGCGGTCGATGGGGCCCATCGCGTTGACGTCGAGGTACGAGAGTTCCAGGCGTGGGTCATTCAAGGCCGAACGCACTTGAGACTCGATCTCGGCCTTCTCGTTGCGGCCGGCCCGATTGATGAACGGGAAGTCCGCCAGGTTGCGCGCCAGGCGGATGCGCGAGCACATGACGATGTCGCTCTCGGGGCCGGTGCCCCTCAGCCACTCGCCGGAGGTGCGTTTGAGGTCCTCGAGGTTCATCGGTCGGCCTCCCGGGGTCGGAGCTCGTCTCGGATCCTGGCCGCCTCCTCGTAATCTTCCCGGGCGACCGCGACGCGAAGGCGGGCGCGGAGGCGGAGCCGCGTCAGCGAGTCGGGTGCGGTGGTGCGGCGGGGACGCTTGCCCACATGACGCGTGGCCCCGTGGGCCCGGCGCAGCAAGGGGACCAAGCCCGCCTCGAAGGCATGATAGTCATGGGGGCAGCCGAGTCGACCCTCACCGCGATATTCCATGTATTTCAGGCCGCAAACAGGACAAATGCGTTGTGACAACTCGCCCACGAGTTCCCCGACCTTGGAGAGGATCAGGTTTTGCAGGACCGACTCCAAGCCGAACGTCGGCGGCGTGACGAGCGGCATCAGGCCCGACTCGCGCGCACACTCGGCGCAGAGATGGAACTCCCGCTGCCGACCGTCCACCGTCTCCTTCACGTGGATCGAGGCCTCTCGCGGACAACGCTCACAAATCATGGATGGGTCGCCCGCCAAGAGGGGCCTCAACGCGCGGTATCGTGTTCGACTCGTTTGATTTGGTCGCGGAGGCGGGCGGCCGTCTCGTAGTCCTCGGCTGCCACGGCACGTTTCAGGTCATTGCGCAGCTTCATCAGTTCGGCGTGGCGCTGGGTGTTCAGGGGCGCCCTGCGGGGGGCCTTGCCCGAGTGCCGCGTTTCCTCGTGGATGTTCTCGAGCAAGGGCATCAGGTCGTCGCGAAAGACGTCGTAATCGTGGGGGCACCCCAATCGGCCGCTGTTGCGGAACTCCAGGAAGGTAATGTGGCAGGAGGGGCACTGCTGCTTGTCCGACGACGACGGCTCGCGGCCTTGCGTGCTGAGCTTCTTGGCGAGCTTGCTCATCGCCAGCGACTCGGACTCTTCATGACCGGCTGGAGAAGCGAGGTGTTGACGAGCGTGCTCGTCGCAGAAGTGGAACTCGCGCGGCTTGCCTTGCTCAATGTCGGTGATATGGTACGTGGCCAGCTTGCCGCACTTCTGGCACTTCATGACGGTCCTCCGCGGGCGTTTTCTCTAGGAGTTTATTGTAATGCGGCGGGGGGGCCTGTCAAGGAAAGCAAGGTCCCGCACCCGCTCCTTGACCGCGCGCCGCTAGGTTCGTCGCGACAAGGACTTTCGCCCGCGATCGCCAGGACCAGGTCAACCCGCACCGCTTGAGCGGCCGTCGCGGGGGGGCTAAGATCGCTCCCCGGGCCTTCGCGGACCCCAACACCGAGAGACGACCTTTCATGCGTGTGCTTCATCCGGCCCTCGAAGTCGTTCGGTCCCTGGTTGGTCAGGCCCGCTCCGTGCCCGTCTATCGCCAGCTCATGGGGGACGGCCTGACTCCCGTTTCCGCCTTCCGCAAGGTCGCGCGCGGGGGCCCCTCCTTTCTGTTCGAGAGCGTCGTCGGTGGCGAAAAAGTAGGACGCTTTAGCTTCTTAGGCACGGGTCCCTTCCTCAGTTTCGAGGCCCGTGGCCATCAGGTCAAAACGCGTTGGACCCATCATCCCGAACGCGACCAAGACCGCGGATCGACCGACCCGATTGGCGACCTTCAGGGCCTGCTCGCGAGCTTTCACGCGGCCACGCTGCCTGGCTTGCCTCGCTTCACGGGAGGGGCCGTCGGTTACGCCTCCTACGATTCCGTTCGATACACGGAGCGTCTGCCCAACGCGCCGCCCGACGATCGCGGTCTGCCCGACCTCGCCTTTCATTTCTACGACCGGATGGTGATCTTCGACCATATCCGCAAGACCGTCCTGGTGGTCTCTCAGGCCCATCTTGGAGACGGCATGGACGCCGCCAAGGCCTACGAAGAAGCGGCGGCGCGCATCGACGACCTCGTCGCCCGTCTCACGGCCCCCTGCCCCGAGCCGCCCCTCGTGGACATTGACACGACTTCCCCCAGCACTCTTCAACCCGAGTCCAACTTCACGCGTGACGCTTACGAGTCGGTCGTCCGGCGCTGTCAGGAGTACATCCGCGCCGGGGACATTTTCCAGGTCGTCCCCAGCCAACGCTTCCGGGTCGAGACGACCGCCGACCCGTTTGACATCTACCGGGTCTTGCGCGTGGTGAACCCAAGTCCGTTTCTCTTTTACTTGACATTTGACGATCACACGTTGATCGGTTCGTCGCCGGAAGTGTTGGTGCGGGTCGAGGAGGGGGAAGTGACGATCCGGCCGATCGCCGGGACGAGGCCCCGCGGTCGCGACGAGGCCGAAGACCGGGCCCTGGCGGAAGAACTCTTGGCCGACCCCAAGGAACGGGCCGAACACATCATGCTGGTGGACCTCGGCCGCAACGACGTGGGTCGAGTGGCCGAGACGGGCACGGTGCGGATCACCGAACTGATGGCGGTCGAGCGCTACTCTCACGTCATGCACATCACCTCCAACGTCGTTGGTAGGCTGGCCTCCGGGAAGACCTGCTTTGACGCCCTTCGCGCGGGGCTGCCCGCCGGGACGGTCTCGGGAGCGCCCAAGGTCCGCGCCATGGAGATCATCGACGAGATGGAACCGAACCGCCGCGGCCCTTACGCGGGCGCGGTTGGTTATATCGACTTCACCGGCAACATGGACACGTGCATCGCCCTGCGCACTCTGGTCTTGCAGGGGAAGAACGCTTACGTGCAAGCCGGCGGCGGGGTCGTTTACGACAGCGACCCGGGCGCGGAGTACGAGGAGACCGTGAACAAGGCCAAGGGGCTCTTGAAGGCGATTGAGATTGCGCAGTCGCAGTTGTGAGGGGAGGAATTGAACCACACAGACACGTAGCCCACAAAGAAGAGGGCCCGGAGCAAAGACGTCCTCTCTCATACGTGGTTGGAAAGGCCCCGTCCCTTCTTTCCTTTCTCTTCGTTCATCTCCTTGTTGTTTTTTCGCAGACACCCGGTATCCAAGTCGGCCCCTTCCGGGCAGTACATCCGTGATCGGGAGGACCAGCGATGTCCAGGGGCGTCACCGCGCATGTCCGGGCCCTCTTCAGTCGAGGGACGGCCGTCGGCCTGAGCGAGCGGCAGTTGCTCGAACGATTCCTCAATGACCGCGACCCCGCGGCCTTCGAGGCGATCATCCGGCGCCATGGGCCGATGGTCCTGTGCGTTTGCCGGCGTTGGCTGGACGACCCCAACGATGCCGACGACGCCTTCCAGGCGACCTTTCTTGTCCTCGTCCGCAAGGCCGGTTCCTTGCGTGATCGCGACCTCTTGGCGGCCTGGTTGCATGGGGTCGCGACGCGCGTGGCCCAACGGGCGCGCCGGCAGGAATACCGTCGGCGGCGGCGGGAGGCGCTCGCGGCCTCGAAGCGGGCCGATTCGGAGGCGACCATGAGGCCCCTGGAATTTGGGCCCGAATTGCACGAGGAGCTCGAAAAGCTACCCCGACCGTACCGCGAGGTCTTGGTCCTTTGCTACTTGGAAGGCCGGACCCACGAGGAGGCGTCGGCGGAGCTGGGCTGGCCGATCGGCACGGTGAAGGGCCGCCTTGCGCGGGCCCGCGACCAACTCCGCGACCGACTCGTCCGGCGCGGGGTGCTGGTCTCCGTGGGCGTGCTGGTCACGGCCTTGGAGGCGGAGTCGGCCATCGTGCCGGTCTCTCTGATCAACGCGACTGTCCAAACCGTTTCGGCAGCCGCCGTCGGCAAGTTGGTCGTCTCGGCGACGATCTCGGCGTCGGTGCTTTCTCTCGCGAAAGAGGCGATGAACACCATGTTCCAGGCGAAACTGGCGACGATCGGAGCGGGAGGACTGCTCCTGGCGGGTTTGGCGACGACCGGCGCGGTCATGGCCCGGGGACCTTTCGCCCAGAGGGCCGAGGGGCCAGGCCCCTTGTCGAAACCGTCGGCGGTGATCACCAAGGTCGCCGATCGGCAATCTCGGACGGACGACTCGGGACGGACTGAGAGACCCGTCACGGCAGAAGGGTCGGTGAGCCGAGACGACGAAATCACGGCGATTCAGAACGCCAAACTTGAACTGGCCCGACGGAACTACGAGCTTGCCAAGAGGGCCTTTGAAAGTGGTGGGATGAGTGTCGCCGATTTCCAGAAGGCTGAGGAGGCCATGGCCGCCGCGCAACTCGACTTGGCGAAGACCGAGAACGACCGCATGGCCACCCTGCAACGGATCGTCGCCATTCGCAAGAACTCCTGGGAGCAAGGAAAGCAGCTTTTCGAGCGCGGCACCATGTCCAGCGCGGAAGTCAACAACCTGGAACTCGCCTATCTCGACGGACGATTGCAACTCGCTCGCGAGCGGGCCCCGAAAAAGAGCGTGCCCACCGTGGCGATGCCGGAAGCGCCTGTCAGTCCTCCAGTGATGGCCGTGGGTGGTTTCGGCGGGGCCGGGGGCTTAGGTGGCGGGGTGATCGCGCCCGATCCCAAGGAAGAACGAATCCAGGAGTTACGGCGCTTCTTCTTCACCGCGATCGACCAGGATGAGCGGACCATGATGATCGTGGAGAAACTCAACAAGGTGGTGGACGTGTCCGTGCAAGGAATGCAGCTTCGCGAGTTCGCGGACTTCATCCGATCCATGACAGAAGACCCGGACCACTTTCCCAAAGGGGTGCCTATCTACCTCGACTTGGCCGGCATGAAAGCGAGCGGTTTGGGCAACATGCCGCCCACGGAACCGATCGAGATCAGCCTCGACGGAGTGACCCTCAAGACCGTGCTCCGCCTGGCCCTCAAGCAAGTGGATTTGGTTTACGTCATTCACGAGGGGGTCGTGATGATCTCTTCACCCCAGGCCGACAGCCTGCTGCAGGAGATTGAAGACCAAGACCGCGCCGACCAATAAGCCCGTTTCGTTCAAACTTGACAACGGAGGAGGTGGGATTCGAACCCACGGTACCGGAGACCGGTACACCGGTTTTCGAGACCGGCCCTTTCAACCACTCAGGCACCCCTCCGTGTGGTCCTTCCAAGATATCATATCGTCCGACGATCGCGAAAGAAGTCCGTGAGGACTTGAGCGCACTCGTCGGCCAGAACGCCCCCCGTCACTTGGGGGCGGTGGTTCAACCTTGGGTCGTCGAGAAGGCGGTAGATGCTTCGGCAGGCGCCCGCCTTCTTGTCCGCACAACCATACACGACCCGGCCAATCCGACTCAAGACGATCGCCCCTGCGCACATCGGGCAAGGTTCCAAGGTGACATACAGCGTGCAGCCGTCAAGGCGCCAGGACCCGACCTTCCCCCCTGCCTCGGTTAGCGCCAATCGTTCGGCATGGGCCGTCGGGTCGGCCAAGGTCTCGCGACGATTACATGCGCGAGCCAAGACCAATCCATCCTGGTCCCGGATGACCAAGGCCCCCACCGGTACCTCGCCCAAAGGCAGGGCCTCGCGCGCGATTGTCAGCGCCAACCGCATCCTCTCTTCGTCATTCGTCATGGGTGATTGCCTAATGGTCATTCCTCAGGCGCTTGCCCTGAGCCGCACTGGCGAGTCCTTCCGATTTACGAGATACTCAATCCGACGTCAATCCGACCAAGCAAGGCCAACTCGTCGCAAACAATCAATCACCAATAACCGATAACTAATGACTAATAACGTCATCGTCATTGCGTGTAATGGGTTGCACTTGGGGTTCTTGGGCCCTTATGGCAATGGGTGGATTGAGACCCCTCATTTGGACCGTTTGGCCAGTGAAGGGGTCGTTTTTGACCACCATTTCGCCGAGAACTTAACCACGCTCCCCACGCATCGCAGTTGGTGGACCGGCCGTTATGGCTTTCCCGAGCCCGAGGAAGGCTGGACGCCCCTGCGCCATGACGAGTTGCTCTTGCCCGATCGCCTTCATGCTTCGGGTGTACGCTCGGCCTTGATCGCCGACAACCCTTACTTGCGCGAACCCGGCAACGGTTATGGTCGCGGTTTCGATGACGTGGTCTGGGTCCGAGGGGCCGGTTACGACCCGTTCGTCTCCGCCGATGACCCGCGCGCCAGGCGTGTTCGCGTCGACCAGGAACCGGGCCTTCGCCTGCCCCCTGCCGAGGACCCCGACCGAGCTCGCTGGATGGATCGTTGGACCCAGTTTCTCCGCAATCGTGCTGTCTTCCCCAACGACAAAGTCGAGACGACGAACGTCGCGCGGACGGTCCGGTCCGCCGTGGAATGGTTGGAACGTCAGGCCCGCGATGGCGGCCCTTTCTTCCTTTGGCTGGACTTGTTCAGTCCGCATGGCCCTTGGGACCCGCCTCAACCCTTCCGAGACCAGTACGCGAGCTACGAGCCCGACGAGTTCGAAGCCGGAGAAGAGGGCGACCTTGTCGATGAGGGCGAAGATGCCGACATCGACCTCGAAGAAGTCCCCGTTTTGATCGACGTGCCTCCCGGTCCCGTTGGCGACGTACTTTCGGAGGAGGAACTGCTCCGCTTGAGGCGCACTTACGCCGGCTCGGTCAGCCTGCTCGACGATCGCCTTGGGGTCCTATTCGATACCCTTCAGCGCCTGGGTCGGCTGGACGACACTTGGATCATCTTCACGGCCGATCAAGGTGAACCGCTCGGCGAACATGGCTACGTGCGTCGTTATCGCCCCTGGCTCCACGAGGAACTTGTCCACACGCCGTTCATGGTCCGAGCGCCCAAGGGCCAGTGGGGCGGCAAGCGCCATCGGGCCCTCGTGCAGACCGTGGACCTCTTGCCCACCGTGCTATCGGCCCTCGGGAGGCCGGCGGCGGAGGACGTTCATGGTCACGACCTTCTGCCCTTGGTGCGCGGCGATCGGGCCAAGGTGCGCGACTATGCCTGCATGGGCATGGACGTCGAAGAGTACGCGATCCGCACACTCTTGTGGCATTTCATCCTGCCCATCGAGGTCGATCCCGACGAGCCGAGGCGGCCCCAACTCTATCGGAAGCCCGAGGACCGCTGGGAACAAGACGACGTCATCGAGAGGAACGTCGAAGTCGCCGAACATCTGGAACTCCAGCTTCGGCGCTTTGTGGACGCGGTCCGCGGGGGCGACCCAAGAGACCTACCGTCTCTGCGGGACATCGCGCGCTTCACGGCCGAATGACGCCGCGATCTTCTGACGGACACTCTTGAAGAAGCCGACCTTGGCCGGGGCCTTGGCTGGTCCTTGTTCGGAAGGCACCGGCGCGTCGGTCGCTTCCACAAGGTTCCCCGACTCACTGCGGTCTTCGGGATAGGTCGCGGCCGGCAGGGTCGCAGGCAAGCCGATGGGCCTGGGGTCGGCGGCGACACGTCGGACCTGATCACGTTCGCGCAGCGGCATTCGACCGGGATTGGTGGGGGCCCCAGGCACTTCCTCGGGGGCCGGTGGTAGGTCCTCGCCTTCGTTCGTCTTGAGCAGGATGACGTCGAGTTCGGTGAGGTCCACGGGGCCCACGGGGTCGGGAAAGAGCGAGTCGGAAGAGACCTCTTCCGCGACCGATTCGTCGTGGGCCATGCCGGTGGGCCGTACCTGCTCGTCGGCCTCGACGATGGGGGGCGGGGCGTCTTCATCCACAAGAGAGGTCCGGCGGTCTTCCTCATCGACCAAAGGGGCGGTGCGGACCTGAATGCCCACGGGCAGCGTGGAAACGGCCGCTCTCTGATGGCGCGAGGCCCGTTGAATCGTCGGCTCAGGCTGAGGCTGAGGCCGCTCGAGGGCGGCGGCGGTCAAGACCGGGGCCTCGACATGCTCGGTGGCCGTCGCCAGCAGGACGGCCGACGTCTTGGCGCGGCCCGCCAACCAGGACCCGAGCCGCGTGTTGCGGACCCCCGCGAGGAACGAGTCCGACTTGGGCCACGGCGTCTGGGGCCCCGGATTGCCGCGGTCCACGACGGCCGCGGCCGGTTGGACCCTGGCGGCGGCGTTGAGTTTGGCGTTGAAGTCGGCCGTGGAAGAGCGTGTCCAACTCAGGAGCGGTGACCTGGATTGGGTTGGGCCGGCCGGCGCCTGGACCGACAGTTCCCGGTCGCGAAGGAGCGCATTGGGACCGGTCGCGCAGCCAGACGCGAGCGTGGCGGTCAAGATGGTGCTCAACGTGGCCGCGATCCTCGCGTAACGCATGGCGAATCCCTCCGCTTGGCGCGATGGCCATCTCCTCGCGGGCTTCCTCCCCGCACAAACATGGATCGTCGTGAACGAACCCTGGCGCGTGGTGATTTCGGACGCCGGCGCGGTCCCAGGTCGTCCTATTCGGTACAATCGGTCGGACTGTCGCGGGGACCAAAAGACCAGGCGCGCGTCGTCGACCCGGCGAGGGGTCGTCATGGCCGGCTCGTCCTTGGCCCCCGCTCGGAGAAACGCAGGCGGACCGGGGCGACGAGGGGTCGGCGCCGCTGGGACGCCAGGAGGGTTGATTCTCATGGTTTCCGCCGAAGCCGCCGAGCGGTTCTTGTCCGCGCCTTGCCTGCCAGGGGCCGACGCCACCACGCGCCAGGAGGTGCTCAATGTCCTGGTCGAGCAACGTCTGCCCGCCGGGGCGACGCTGCTCGACCAGAACAAGCGCAACGACCGTGTTTGGTTTCTCATTGATGGTTGCGCCCATGTGTTTCGGACCAACCCCGACGGCCGCTTCGAGGACGTGGCGACCCTGAACGCACCGTCCGTGTTTGGGGAGACTTCGTTCTTTCGGGCCACCGCGCCGATCGTGTCAGTGAAGGCCCACACCGATGTCCTGGCACTGACCCTGGACCACGACGCCCACGCGATCCTCCGCCGGGCCGACCCGAGGGCCGCCGAGCAACTCGCCCTGGCCGCGGTCCGCGTCTTGGCGGAGCGCTTCGACCTGCTCGACCGTCGGGTCTCCGAGTACCTGACTCAACATCCCAACGAGCCCGCGCGCACCGATGAATGGTCCAGTTTCCGGGCCCGACTCTTCCAAGAATCCAGTCTGTGAAGTTGGCGCGAATCCGGTGATGAGATTCAGTCGCCTGCCCCACTCACGAGTTGACGGCGGGCCCGGCGCACTCAAGAATACAGAGGGATTCGGTCGAACGCGGTGGGACCAAGGCGATGCAGTCTCCGCTTCCGTCGGACCAGGGCGACCATTGGCAACCCGCCTTCGAAGACCTTCTTCGACCTGTTCGCGAGGTCGTCACCCACGGTGAACTCGTCGATGTGCGCGAGCCCCTACGGCACGTCCTGGGTCCCAAGCGGCCTCTCGTGCTGCTCTGCCCTCATGCCGACGACGGCGCCATCACCGCCGCTTGCCTCATGCATGAATACGCCGTGCGGCGCGGCCTTCCGGTGATCGAGGTCCTCGTCTTCACGGGCGAGCGAAACGTCGACGCCCCTTGGTTGAACACGACCAAGAAGGCCACCGTCCGCGAAAGCGAGTTCCGCCTGGAATGCGAGGTCCTCGGCGCCGAGGCGGTCCTCTGGCACCTTGATGCTTACCGGAACCCCGGCTATCGCCCCTCCGGGGCCGACATCGACAAGATCGTGACCTGGTTCCGCGAGCGGACCCCCGGGGCCTTGATCGTGCCGCCGGCCACCGACGCTCACCAGGCCCACCGGATGACTCGGGCCCTCGCCGCGATCGCGCTCGTGGGGGCTGGCCAGGCCGACACCCTCGTCCTGAGCGGCTGGACCCCGTGGGGGCCCTTGCCCCAACCCAACGCCTTCTTCCCCTACGACGACGAGGCCGATCGCGTCAAGGAATGGGCCATCAACTGTCACGCCTCGCAAGTGCGCCTCACCGACTACACCGAGTTCTGCAACCACCTGGGCCGGGCCTATGCGGCCCTCACCCGCGAATGGTCCGAAGGCCACCGCCTGGGCGGGCGCTCGGCCCAACGCGACGATCGCCGCGTCGGTGTGGAGCTCTTTCAGATCGAGTCCTACGACCCGAAACACCCGGAAAAGGGCCTCTCCGACCCGATCCAACTCGCCCTGGGTATGCTCGGCGGACACATCGCGGTCGAACCGCCACCCCTCGACAACGTGGTCACGGTCCGGGCCGTTCCCACCCCTGTTTGAACTGGACCCCCACGCCTTCGTCGAGTCCCCCGCCCCATGCCCTTTTCCAGACTGCCCACGCTCTCCATCGCGGGCCAGCAGGTCCACCTCTTCCTCGACCCCTCCTTCGCTTGCGGGTTCGCCGCCGAGATCATCACGACGATCATCCACGAAGCGAACGAGAAGCGCGGCCGCGCCGTGCTGGGACTGGCGACCGGCGGCACGCCCATTCGCGTCTATGAGCGGCTCGTCGCCAAGCGCCGCTCGGGCGAAATCTCCTTCCGCCAGGTCCACACGTTCAACCTCGACGAATACTACCCCATCGCCCCGCTCGACCCCAAGAGTTACCGGGCCTACATGCATCAACATCTCTTCTCACATGTAGACCTGCCCGCGAACCAGGCCCATGTCCTCGACGGCACCGTTCCCGATGCCTTTGTCGAGGCCCACTGCGCCGAGTACGAGCGGTGGATCGAACACGTGGGCGGTCTGGACATGCAACTTCTCGGCATCGGCCGCAACGGTCACATCGGCTTCAACGAGCCGTCGGACCTCGGTTTGGAAGCGGCCATGACCTTGCCGACCCGACGTACACCCTTGCACCCGGTCACCGTGGCCGATGCGGCGCGTGACTTCGGCGGGGACCCAGCGGCCGTCCCCAAGACGGCCCTCACGATGGGAACACGGGCCATCCTCTCGGCCCGCAAGGTCCTCATCCTCGCGTTCGGGGCCGCCAAGGCCCCCGCCGTGGCCGCGGCCCTGCAAGGACCCATCAACACCCAACTACCCGCCTCCTTCCTGCGGACCCTGCCGGGGCGCGTCATCTGGGTGCTCGACGAAGCGGCCGCCTCGGGCCTCGACCCAAGCTGACCGCACGCCGCGGCGCCCTCCCTTGTCGGCTCGTCCCGTCGGGTTCCGCCGTTCGCGTAAGCCGTGAATTATCCAAGGTTTGTGGGGATTTCTCAGGTTCGTTCCCCCGGTTCGGGCCCCCTCCGGCGCGTGGGGCCCATCTTCGGCCATGACCCGAATGGCATTAAGATAGGGCGCAAACCGTTACCGAAGAGCGACTTGCGGCTCCAAGTAAGCTGCCGCCCTGAGAGCTATGTGGACATGTTCCACGCTCCATCTGGCTGCAAATCAAGGGGACTTCGAACTCATCGACCTATGCTCAGTTATCGGTCGCTCAAGGACGATCTGCTCGTATCCCGCCGTAACGCCTTTGGGAGAAAAGGTTTTCGCTTAACTTAGTGCCATTCGGGACATTCTAGAATGGCATTAAGTTAGGACACAACCTCATGCTCCAAAAGTTGCTTGCGCCATTCGGACCGAGGCTTCTTCATGACTGGAAATTGCTTGGGACGACGCTTCCTCGTCCGGGGCTCGACGCGCCCGGGACGCTCCGGGTTGAGCGGCAGGTCCCACAACTCCTCGTCGGGGCCCGCTTCCAGCAGCCAACGCAACGCCCCGAGGAAACTCACCCGCTCGATGGCCACTTCCTGCCGTCGCGCCGCCTCGCCCATCACCACCCGCACCAGATTGTCGACCATCGCGTACACCATCAATTCCTTCAAAATACCATCCGTCGTCTTACATTTTAGGACATCCATCTTCATTGTGATTTTCAGGTCCCTCAAATTCTGTTCCACTCGCCATCGAGTCGCGTACAACTCGGCCAACGCTTCCAATGGGTACGTCTCCGCGTCCAGGAGCGTCGTCACGAGGGTCGCCTCGCGGGTCCGGAAGCCCGGTCGCCCCACCGTGTAGCGCAGTTCACGCACCAGCACGCTCGCCGGCAACGCATCGAAGTCCGATTGGGACATCCAGTCCGGCCGTCGCGCGGGCCTGGACCATTCGACCACCTGGTCGAGCGGCCCGAGGGAACGGGCCCAACGCGAACGCGGCCGTCCCTTGGTCCCCTTCTTGTCGTCCGGTCCCGCGTGGGGCCGACCCGGCGTGAAGTCCATGATTTGCCTTTGATGCACGCGAAATACCGCATGAACGCCGCGTTGGGCCAGGCGCGCGAGATGGACGAAGGAACAAAAGCCCCGATCACCAACCAAAACATCGTTGCGCTTTAGGACATGATGTAAATTATGGACGATGGCTTGCTCATGACTTCGCAACGGCGCGGCGAAGAGGTCGAGCAAGAGGCCCGTGCCGGCATGGAAAAGGGCCACGAACTTGGCCACGGGGAAGCCGCATCCGGGTCGTTGTCCGCCGGGTTGGCCGAACATGTTCCGGAATTCTTCCGTGTCCGACATCGAGAACGATGATCCATCGACAAGCCAGGTGCGATGCCCGCGCCGGAGGCCCTCGGACTCGGTCCGGGGGACCAGCGCGGCGGTCACGTCGCTGAGGACCGAGCGGAACACCGCCAGGGGCAACCTGGTCCGCGCGTTGCCGTAAGCGACGTCGCTGAAGGTCCCCTTGCTCCAGGCGGAGACGTGCTTCAACGGGGTGTTCCCGTGGAGGACTTGAAGGAGGAACCAGTGAAGTGTGGTGAATGGGGTCAAGAGACGAACACGCCAGGCACGACCATGATTACGACAAATGTCGTGGATGGCGGACTCCGAGAAGTGTTGGGGAAGGTCTTGCACCAGGCGCCGCAGCGCGATAT
>CALLYK010000436.1 GCA_937858365.1 uncultured Isosphaeraceae bacterium
GCCAGGCTGAACTCCGACGTGTTGCCATCGGGGTCGGTGGCGGTCGTGGTGATCCACTGACCAACGGGCACGACGGAAGACGGTGTGAAGGTGAAGTTGCCGTCGCCCTGGGCGTTGGTGGTCACGGTGGTGGAGCCGATGTAGCGCTCGCCCTCGCCGTAGCCGGTCGGGTCCACGGATGTGTTGGCGAAGAACTCGATGGTGTACGTCAGGTTGGGCATGCTGTTGAGCGAGCCCGTGATTGTCGTGGCCGTGGCCGTCGAACTGGCCGCGGCCAAAACGGGGTAATTCTGAAGGCGGTTGCCGCCCTCATCCGTGTCACCGGGGTCATTCGGGTTGACGCCGTTCCCCTGGTTGGAGCCGAGCGGCGGCATCAGGATGTTGATGCCGAGACCGCTATTCGCATAGATCGCGTTCCGCTGAATAGCATTCCTTTGGTGACCATCGACCGTGTAGGCCACGGAGTAGCGATAATCCGGTGAATCCTGGATGCCGTCGCCGAGGTTGTACGCGATGGTGTTCTCCACGATTTGATTGGATGGGGCCCCGGCGTTGGCCAGCACTACGCCCGCGCCGTTGGGAAGGCCCGCGGTGCCTAGTCGGTTCGCACCGATGATGTTGTGTCGAATCAGGGTCGCGCGAGCGTCGCCCAAAGTGATCGCGCCCCCGGCGTTTCCTGAGACCAAATTGTCTTCGATCCGATTTCCCGACGCTTGCGCACCGGGAGAAGCGTAACCGACGAACACAACGCCGTTGCCGTTCGGCACGGCGCTTAAGCCGGTCGGGTCGGTCCCCAGATAGTTGTTCGCGATCAGGTTGTTGTTGGAAACGCCCCCGCTCGACCAGGACCACTCTCCCCGGATCGCGACCCCACTCGATGAATTGAAGCCGTTGATGACCAGGTTCGCGATGATGTTGTTGTCATCGACCCTCAGACCGACCCCGCTCGGTTGCAGTGACCCGTTGATCACGACCTCCGGACCAACTGGATTGGTGTTGCCCGTGAAGGCGGTTTGCGTGGCGCCATCGAGGGTGATCGCGCTCATCACGGGCAGTTCTGTGCGAGGCTTGATCGTGAAGACGCCGTTGTCGTATCCCGGGTCCGTGGTCGGGATGTTGAAGACGATCGTGTCCTGGGTCGTCGTACCATTGGCGTTGGCGTCGGTGAACGCCTGGCGAAGCGAACCGGGGCCGCTGTCGTTCGTATTCGTGACGATGAGGCCGGTCGGTGGCGGGGCGTCGTCGTCCACGATCGTCACCGTGACGGGCGAACCGGCGGGTGTACCGTTGGTGACCGAACTGATGGAGACGACGATCGTCTCGTTCCCTTCATACAGTGTGTCTTGGACGGCGGTGAGGGTTGCGGTGCCGGTGAGCGACCCGGCGGGGATGGTGATCGATGCGCTGGAACGCGAGAAGTCCGCGGGGTACGCGGCCGAGCCTGCGAAGCCAAGGATTGCTGTCACGGCTTGAGTGGAGACCGCCGAGAGGGTCGCGGTGACGGTCGCGGCGCCGCTTGCCTCGGCGATGGAAAGGGGCGATGCGGACAGGGTGACGGTCGGCAGTGTGCCGGTTGAGATCGATGTCTTGAACACGTTGCCGGCGTAGGTGACCGCCAGCATGCGTTGCGGAGCGGTGGACTGCATCGCCAGGGCCACGACGTTGAGGTCGGTCAGTCCCTGGTTGTCCGTCGCCCAAGTCGCGCCGCCGTTGGCGCTGTGGAAGATGCCCTCACCGCTCGTCGCCGCGTAGATGCTCTGAGTGTCCCCGGGATCGAACGCCAGGGAAACCACCGGAGTGACCACGGTCGAACCGGTCAGCTCGGTCCAGGTCGAGCCGCCGTCGGAGCTGCGCAAGATGTCCCCGTCCTCGGTGCCTGCGAAGATGCGTTGCGGGCTCGACGGGTCGGCGACGAGGCTGCGAATGTTCTTGTTCGCCAGGACGGTGGTGAAGGTCAAGCCGCCGTCGGTGGACTTCAGCAGGGCGCCTTGGGTCGAGTAGTAGTTGATGGTGCCGACGTAAAGGACCTGGGGATTGCTTGGGTCGAGGGCGAGCGAGGTCACATCGCGCGAGCTGACGGGGTTGGTCCACGTGGCGCCGCCGTTGGTCGTCTTGTAGAGTCCCCACCCGTCGCCGACGCCCGCGTAGGCTAGGTCCGCGTTGGTGGGATGGAAGACGATCGCGTTGGCCGAACCGCCGGCGTGCTGGTCGGCGAGGACGAACCAACTGGCCCCGCCATCGACCGACTTGATCATGCCGTGCCATCGTCCGGCGATCATCACCGACGGGTTTGAAGGCGCGTACGAGATCGCCCCATCGACGACCGAGCTCGCGGGCGCCACGTCGCTCCAGTTCGAGCCCTGGTCCACGGAGCGAAAGAGGTCCCAACTGCCAGAAGCGTAGAAGTTCCCGTTGGGTGTAATGGCCGCGCCATGATCGCTGCCCAGAATGTGCAGGCTGGTGGCGGACCAGGTGAGTGACAGCAACCGCCTCCCTTCGAGGCCCTCGAAACGCGGAGTTGTTCGACGGGTCGCTCGGCCCGACCCGGGCCGCGGCCGACGACGATTGTTCCTGATCATTGTGAAGAACATGCTGGTCCTCCCGGTTGGGTCCCGATTCCAGGCGTCAGGAGTGATCACGAACCTGGGCAAAGGCAGGCGTACAACGAACGGGGGGCCACGAAGTCTCCTCGTCGGGCGACGTTCAATGGCGGCCCGTTCGCTGACTCTCTCCTTCGCCTCTGAAGGTATGTCCGCGAATCGCTTGAAAACCTGACAGGTGAAATCGGCGAAGGAGTTGGTAGGCCCCATTCGTCTCACTGGCGAAGCCGGCGAGTGCACGCCGACCCGGGCGCAATCCGACAGCCGGCGAACCTTCCAATCACGCGAAGTGCCGGCGTTGTCAACGATCGCTTTCAGGGTCCCCTACCAGCCCAATCCCATCGAGTTGAGCCTGCGTCGCAATTCGACAAGGTCCATCAAGCAGACGATCCCCGACGCATCTCCCCACAGCAGGAAGCGCCCCTCCAGATCGGGGCTGAAGGGTATCCGCTGATCCAAGCCCGAGACGGGTGTCATCGCTATTCGTTCCACCAGGACCCGCCCGTCTCGATCGTGGAGCGACAGCGGGCTCGTTGTCGAGTTGAGGAGGAAGCGAGCGTTGGGAGCGAGGCCGAAGATCGGGATCGGAACACGGCCTAGGTACCGTCCGGTCGGCAACTCGTAGAATTCGTGTCTGCTCGAACCGCCTTGACACACGACGAGCAGCTTGCCGCCCGGGTCGGACCAAGCCCGGCCACTCTGGTCGGACGGCCAGTGGAACGGCAGGTCAACCAATGGGGTCCCTTGGTGATCGCATACTCTCACGGAGACCGACGGGGAACGTTTTGGCCCACCCGGGACGCCGCCGATCACAAAGAGACCCTCGCCCGGGACGGCCATGGTCAAGGGGACGCCCCAGCGAAACTCGTCGATCACTCGCAAGGGCCTCCGCGGGTCCGCGCTCAGGAGGTCCCGAAGGACGCAGACACGCGGGAACCGACCGGCGGGGGCCTCGGAGTCGGGGGGCCGCGATCCGTCCTCGACTTCCACGCGCATCAACATGAGATGATCTTCATCGCGAAAGAGGATGGCCTCCTGCAATCCCCAGGGAAGGTCCGACCAAAGACGATCCGGGCCCCCGGTGAGGTCCCAGAGGGCCGCCGTGTTGCCGGTCGCGGTGGCGAGACGGTCGCCCCCGGGGCCGAAGGCGAGGGTTGCGTTGTCCGCGAACTGGCCCCGCGGCAGTGAGATCAATCGGACAAGGCGACCGGTGGATCGTTCCCAAACCCCGGCCCACCAGTCCCAGCTTAGAGCGGCGACACGCCGGCCATCCTGGGAGAAGACAAGTTTCACCACGGGCCCCGGCATGCCGTGCAGGTGACGGATGCCGCGGTCGGGGACCAGACGAAACACACGTGTCAGCGGCTCACGACCTCTCGGGGCGAAGACCCGCCAGCAACTGCTTGCCAGGTGCTGACCGTCGGGACTGAAGGCCAACGCGGTGCAGTAGTCGTCGGTGACCAGGCCGAGCAATCTCAGGCCCGAGGCGACGTCCCAAACCTGTCCCTGAGTGCGTCCCGCGGAGGCCAGCAAGGTGCCGTCGGGACTGAAGGCCAAGGACATGACCTCGAGCACGCCCGTGTGCAGGAGGCGCCAAATGCTCGCCGTCGACGGCTCCCAAAGCGTGACGGTCCCGTTGGCGTCACCCACGGCCACCATCCAGCGGTCGGCGACCTTGGCAGTCGTCGCGTTCGCCCAGTGGTTCTTGCCGAACGCGACCGAAGTGACTGGATGTCGGACCTGGAAGCTCGCGAGACTCGCACCGTCGGACACGCCCCAAAGACCCACGCGCCCCGAGCCGTCCCAGGTGCCCAGCACACGAGCGTCGGGCGAGAACACCAGACCGGGCCGCGACACCGCGGGGGATTCCGGCGACCGCCGACATGCGATCCGGAGTGGCGGCCCCTCGCCCCCTCCATCCCAGATCACGACCCACTGCCCCCCATCACGATCCAAAACCGAGGCCGCGACCCGCGCCCCTTCCGGTGAAATCGTCCAGGCCAGCAAGCGCGATCCTCCCTCAAACGGATCGGCATACGATCTTATGATCGCCTGTTTTTCCACATCGAGGACCCGCAACGGGAAGGCAGGGCCGGGACGCGGGTCGACCGGGAGTCGACCGACCCGATCGGGCCCGGGATACGTGGGGCCGAGTTGCCGGACGGCGCCGTCGGGCCGAACCGCGATCGGGCCCGCGACTTCTACTTTCCAAGTCTCCAAGAGGTCCGAATCGGGCCCCCAACGCTTCACTCCCGTGTCGGTGTCGCCCAGCCAAAGGCGCCCATCACCGGAGAACGCCAGCGACCGTGCATACAACTCGAAGTGCTTCTCCTCGTGCGCGTCGAGCCCGGTCAGCGCGGCCACCGCCAGGCCTTGCAGCTCCAAGCGGTCCTCCTGACGGACACCCATCCCATGGATCTGCGCGAGGATCTTGTCAGACCAACCTCCTTCCCGATCGCCGCTCACCTCGCGCTGAATGTCCAGCACCCGGAGCCGGCGGTCTTTGGCCTGTTCACGCTCGTGTGAAAGGATGAAACCCGCCGCCGGGAAGCCGGTGGTGAGTAGGGCCGCGAGCGCGATCGCCGCCGCCCAACCCTTGTTCCGCTTCGACCACATCCAAGCTCGACGCGGGGCCCTCGCGGGTCGGGCCTTCGTGGGTTCGCCGTTCATCCAGCGGCCCAGGTCTTCGGAGAGGTCCTCCGCCGTTTGATAGCGGTCCTCGGGCCGCTTCGCCATCGCCTTTTGACAGATCGCCGACACGTCCGCCGGCACTCCTTTGGCCAGGCGTCGAATCGGCACCGGCGACTCGTTCCGGATCAATTCGCGCAGCGCCTTCCACTCGGGATGCGCGAACGGCGGACGAAGCGTCAGGAGTTCGTAAAACGTCACGCCCAGACCGTAAATGTCGGTCCGGACGTCGGCCTCGCCCTGGAAGGCTTCCGGGGCCATGTATTGCGGTGTCCCTTTCACGCCGCCACTCGTTCGGGTGTCGCTGGCCGAGGCCCCGTCGGTCCCTGGATCGTCGCCTTCCGGCGCTTCGCGTCGTTGAAGTGAGGCCAGGCCGAAATCCAGGAGCGCGCTTCGCTCCTTCGCGTCCACCATGATGTTCGAGGGCTTCAGGTCGCGATGCAGCACCCCTTCGCCATGCGCGTGCCGCAGCGCGTCGGCGACGTCACGCATCACCCGGGCCACCGATCGCACATACTCGGCCGAGAGGGTCACTTGCGCAGGCAAGGCGACGGCGTCGGCATTGCTTTCGGGGCCCTTGGCGTTGGTTTGGCTCGCCGTCGCGGACCCGTTGGTCGATGGGGCCGAACCGTTGGCCAAATGGGCCAGCGAGGGCAAGGGTTTATCTGGGGTCGATGATTCGAACCACCGGGCCGTCCGGACGAGCCGGTTCAGGGGCAGGCCCGGCACGTACTTCATCGCGTAGTAACGCAAGCCGCCTTCCTCGCCGGCCGCGAAGACGGGCACGATCCCCTCGTGCTGAAGCCGGGCCAAGACCTCCCACTCGCGCTGGAAACGTCGGTCGGCCTCCTCGGAGATTCGACCGTCGTCGGCGCGGATCGTTTTCAGGGCCACGAGTCGCTTCAAGGACCCCTGATAGGCGAGGTAGACGACGCCCATGCCCCCCACACCGAGTCGGCCGCGAATTGTGAAATCGCCCAGACGGTCCGGGGCGGGCGGCTCTTGGGGACGAGTGGTCCCCGCGGCCCCCATGAGACGATGGGCCGCGATCACTCGCTGGATTTCCTCGGCGCGCTCGGGGCACTCGGCGATGAACCGCGCTTCGACGCTCGCCGGGTCCTCGCCGTCGTCGATCGCCGCGAGGAGCCGGCACATCAGGTCATCGTCCAGGTCGGATGGGCGTGATTGCGTGGTCGTGTTCATGGTGATCACTCAGGTGTCGAGCAGGCCCTTGAGGGCCTTGACGGGGATGCGCTTCAGGGCCCGACTGTGCCGCTGCATGGCCGTGTTCTTGGTGACACCGAGAAGGTCCGCGATGGCGTCGTATTTCAAGCCTTCGTAATAACGCAGTTCGAGGACCTCGCGGTCGATCTCGTCGAGCTGGGCGACGACCTCGCGGATGACCGCCACGATCTCTTTGCGGCGCACGGCCTCGGACGGTGACGTCAGCGAAGCGGCGATCACCGAGCAGAGTTCCTCAGAGGCGTGGTCCGGCCAGTGGGCCTCGACGCGGACGTCGTTGCGTTGGCGCGTGTGCTTGCGCCAGGTTTCCACCAGGCACTCCTTGGCCGCGCGATAGAGCGCGTGCTTGGGCGACTGGGCGGTCTCCAACACCTTGGGCCAACTCTGCTGGACCTTCAGATAGGTGTCCTGAAGCAGCGTCTCGGGCCCGACTCGCTTGCGAAGCGCGGGCGAGAGCCGCCGCTCGAACATGCGGAGCAAGAACCCTTCCTCTTGTTGAAACAACAATCCCAGGTCGGCCTGGTCGGCCAGCGAGCGAACGATCGAGCCTTGACTATCCATCGCGTGCGCCTCCCATGGGGCGCGCGGCGCCCCGTCCCACATGCTATCCGAGCTGGGCCGCGGGACCTGACCGGGGCCCGTTCGTTTTTTTTGCGCGGGTCCCTCCCGGAGACGTCGCGCCAAGCTGGGGCCTTCGGGCAGGCCATGGGAGACTGAAACCAACCCGAGCGGGCCACGTCCGCGCCGGCCTTGAGCGGTGTCCGATTGGGTTGGGTACGACCGGCGCGGGTCCGGGGTAAGGCGACGATTGTCTCGGGTCCTCGGCGTCACGAGGGCGCCGTCGTCCCTCCTGGGCTGAGAAGACACCCGGAGCTCATCGATCCGCAGGCCCCAGGATATCGTGCCCCACCCAAGCCGAGTCGTCAGCCCGTGACAAACGAGACCATCGACAATCGAGGAGTCGGACGGGAATTCGCTTGAGTCTTCCCTCGGGCCCCGATCTAATGTCGGCGGGGCCATTGATGAGTGTCCCCTATGACAAGGTTCGTCGAATTGTCGCGGACGGGAGGGCCGTTGTCCCCGGCGATTCGGTGGACCATTCACAAGTCGGGCCTTCATTTCGAGAAGGGACGGGGCGATGAATCGACGCACTTGGATGCTCTGGGCTGTCCTTACAGCTCCGTCGGTTTCGGGACTCGGGCTGGTCCCGAGTCGCGCGGACGATTCGCCGGACCTCCCCCAGGCGGAGATCGCCCGGCGGGGGAAGGAGGCGACGGCCTTCCTCGAACTCAACACGGGGCGGTCGGCCACCGCCTTCTGCGTCCACCCCTCCGGCCTCTTCGTGACGAACAATCATGTCTTCCAACAGGCCGAACCGGGGGCCATCCAGCTTGTCCTGAACGCCGGCACGCTTGAGCAGAGGGTCTTCAAAGCGAACATCATTCGCCGTGACAAGGAGGCGGACCTGGTCCTCCTGGGTGTGGACCAGGCCAAGGGCCTGCCCGCCCTCCCCCTCGGTTCGGCTGACACGATCACCGAGTTGATGGACATCATCGTCCTTGGCTTCCCGTTTGGTCGCGGGGGAGTGTCCGCGCCCGGCCAATACCCCTCGATCAGCATCAACCGGGGCTCGATCAGCTCGCTGAAGCGGAAGGACGGTCAGCTCCAGCGGATCCAGCTCAACGCAGCCGTCAACCCTGGGAATTCGGGCGGCCCGCTCCTTGATCCCAAGGGGAGGGTCGCCGGCGTTGTCCTCGGCCGGGTCGAGGCCCCCGTCGGCGCGGGGATCGACCTGGCGATCCCGGTCAACGTCCTCGACCGCTTCCTCGCCCGGCCGGCGATCGAATTCAAGTCCTCCGCGTCCGACCGGGTCTTGTCGGGTGATTCCATCGAGTTTCAGGCCAAGGTCTTGTCTCTGGTCCCCACGAAAGAGACGTTGGAACCGCAGATCATCCTGGGCGAGGGGACCCCCCACGAACGACGGGTCAACATGGACCGGTCAGGGGAGGTCTATCTGGCCCGGGCGGTCCCTTTCCCGAAGGAAGAGGGGCCCGCCCCACCGATCGCACTCCAGGTCAAGTATCCCGACGGCGCCGTGAGCGGCCTGGCCGACGATATCGGTGTGAGCGTCGATGGTCGCGAGATGAAGCTCAAGGAACTCGGCAGCCTGGCGATCGCCAAGGGGGAGGCCCGGACCATCCAGGGCCAGGTCGTCAAGGGCCCGATCCGGGTGCCGGACGCCCTCGATCTGGCCGTCGGCGGACAAAAGCTCCGTCTCGACCTCACGAAGGCCGTGGCGATCGAAATGAGCGATGCCGGAGTTGCGGGTACTCTCAGTTGTACCCTGGTGGTCCTGCGAGGTAAGGACGAAGTGGGGCGCGAGAGTTTGCCGCTCTATTCCGAAGGGGCGACGAGGCCGACATTCGAGGCGCTTCGCGCGGGCCAATTCCTCCGCCCGGCGCGGAGCACGGCGCCGGTCTCCTATGCTCGGATCGAGAGCAGCCCGGGCGATTACATCGGTCAGGGCAAGTCCTATAGCTTCACGCGAGAGGACATCTCCTTGATGGGCGGGTATGGCGGGGGCGTCCGGTGCCAGATCGGCGGCTTCTCGAACTGGTCGCTCTCCCTCTCGGCGGGTCAGGGCCGCAATTTGGAAGTCGCCGAATACCGAAACGCCAAGCGCCAACCCTTCGCCGGAGAATCGCCCGGCATCGAGTTTTCCGGGAACGGACGTGGTTCCAACACGCTTTCAGGTGAGTTCCGGATCTGGGAGTACGAGATGAAGGGGAATGAAGTGGTCCGCCTGGCGGTCGACTTCGTCCAGCGCAGTGAGGGGAGTATGCCCCCCCTGGTCGGAATGCTCCGATACAATTCGACTTATTATTGAGCCCACCGCCTGGCGATGATCGAGACCTTGAGCGACGGTCGGGGCCAACCCAACAGGGCCGTCGCTCACGTTTCCGGCCCGGTTGGTTGATGATGAGACTCGTCGCTTAACCCAGCAGCCGATGCACTTCCCTCAACTTGGCGGCGATGTCGATCTCTTGCGGACAGGCGGACAGGCAGTCGCCGCAGCCGACGCACGATGTGCCGTTCCGCGTCAGCCCTTCGTACTCCCTCTTCGCCCGGTCGAGGTCGAGATAGTCCTTCGCGTAGCGCTCATATCGGAAAATGTCGGCGACCGCGATGTGCTCGGAGCATTCCGAGACGCACTGGGCGCACAAAAGGCAGGTCAGTCCCTTGTTGTAACCGGCGAGAAGGCCGAGCACCGCGTTGTCGCGCGGGCCCAGGGCGAGACTCACGGCCGCTCCCATGTTCTCGCGGTATTGATCGGTGTTTCTGGTCGCGATCACGGCGGCGGTGAGATTGTCGTTTGAACGGAGCCACTTCACCATCGCGGCGCCCGGCGTGCTTCCCTGGTATTTCGGGTCCTCAAGGAGCTTCTTGAACTTCGCGTCGGTCGCGGCGCGTCCCACGCCGCCCATCGTCTTCATCGCGATGGTGCCGATGTCCTTCTTCTTGGCGACGTCGATCCACTCTTGCACTTCCTGGCGATCGCCATGCGTGTAAAAGAACTGGGTCGCCTCGTAGGGGCGATTGTCCGCCAGATAGTGCATGATCTCCCAGGCCATGTCCCCCTTGATTGAGTTGTAATGGTGCTGCGAAATCGCCAGGTGTTTGACCAACCCTTCCTTCTTGAGCCGTTCGAACGCCCGGACCATGCCGGAGTTTTCCTTCACTTCCGCGATCGAATGATACCCGAAGTGGAACTTGAAGACATCGTAATAGCCGACATTCGTCTCTTTCAGGCGGCCCTTGACAAATTGGTAGTGCTGCTCTTCATCAATCTTACCTCGCGTGTGGTCTCCATTCACGCGGTCCACGACGCATTCGAGATAGTACGATTCTCGCGGTTGTTCCTTGAGGGCCGCCGGGAAGTTGTCGGCGCGCCATGCCTGGGCCTTGTGCCAGTAGTTGACACCGGCCTTCACGGCCATGGGGACCAGTTCCTTGGGCCAGTCCGACGCGCCGACGAGCCAGCCGATCTCCAGGCCGGTCCGGCCGTAGCGTCTCTTGGGAAGTTCGGCGGCGGGCGCCTTCTCGTCCGCCAAGACGGGCAGGTTCGCCATACTCGCGGCGGCCAAACCGGTCGCCCCGAGGCGCATCATGTCTCGTCGAGAGAGGTCGTGCGTGCCGTCCGACATGGCCTTGCTCCTCGCTTACCGTGAAAGAACGAAGGAAAGCGGTCGTTCCGCGCTATGAGTGTACTCGATGCCCGCGACCGCGACCATCAAGCGGGCCCGAGCGGCCGGGGCCCTTGGCGTGTCGGTCCCCACGGCCGAGCGCTGGTGGACCTTCGCCCGCGCCTGGCTTTATGCTGAACTCGAAGACGAAGTCCCCCACAGGCCGGGCGTCGCGGCCACCTGATACAATGCCCTCGGAGGTACTCCGTCATGCCGATGCACGACTGGTCGCGGGTCGAGCCGACGATCTACCATCACTTCCACCAGCAGTGGACGGCCGAGATCTGCAAGGCGCTCAACGGTCTCTTGCCGCCAGGCTTCTCCGCGCTGATCGAACAATGGGCCGCGGGCCTGACTCCTGACGTGCTGACCGTGGAGCGTCGGCGACCCGATCGCCCGCGGTCCGAAGGTGTGGCGACCTTGCCTCGGACTCGCCTGACGATTGAGTCGCGGGAGGACTTCTTCGTGAAGCGGGCCAACCGAGTCGCCATCCGCCATCGCCTGGGCGACCTTGTTTGCGTGATCGAAGTCGTCTCGCCGGGCAACAAGTCAGGCCGGCACGCGATCCGCTCGTTTGTGGAGAAGACGCACGAGTTCCTGCGTTCCGGCGTGAACGTGTTGCTGATCGATCCGTTCCCGCCCGGTCCGCGCGACCCCCACTCGCTGCACAAACTGATCTGGGACGAGATCGAGGACCTACCCTTCGATCTGCCCGCCGACGAGCCGCTTCTGCTGGCCTCCTACCGCGCAGGCGACCCGAGCGTCGGGGCATCGGTCCTCGCGAACATCGAACCGCTGGGCGTCGGGGCGCTGGTCCCCGACATGCCCGCCTGGATCGACTGGGACCTCTTTGTGGAGGTGCCCCTGGAGCGGGCCTACAGCGCCGCCTGGGACGCCGGCCCGGCCGACTTCCGCTTCCTGGTCGAGCAAGGCCGACTGCCCGACGAGGGGCCACCCACGAACTGAGCGGAGAAAGAAAAACGAGGACCCTGATGGGGTTTCCGCGCCGATTCCGCCGGATGGGGAGAGGCCACGACCGGAGGTGCCCCTGGACCCCGGAAGGACCCCGTGTCGCAAGGTGGGCCCAAAGCGACCACGACGCTTGACGCTGAGCGCCCACGAATTCTTGCGTCGGTTCTATCAACACGTCTTGCTTCGATGCTTGCGAAAGGTGCGTCACTTCGGCTTCCTGAGCGCTCGAAGCGGGGTGTTGATGGAGGTCGTGCGTTGGTTGATCGCGGCGAGTCGCGAGGAGACGTTCACGCCGACGGGTCACATGAAGGAGGCGCCCAAGGAGTGTGAGGCCCCGCGCTGCCCGGAGTGCGGCGGGACGCTGTCGCGCATCGGCCCGGTCCTCGCGCCGACGCCCCTCGATACGAGCTAGACCCATGATCCGATGCGATCAGGTCATATCGGGCAACTATAGTTTGACTTCACAAGTCGCGGATTCGACGGTGCGCGCCGCGGTCGAAAATGACCGGAAAATCGCAGGCATCGCCCTGAAATCGGTCCCGCGGACCAATCGCCATGAGGACGGTGATGGGCGTGTGAAGGCCGGGCGAGCGGTCCGACGGGTCGATCCGAGGACATCGGAATGTCCCCGGCCCCAGACCATCGAGGCAATCCCCAAGGTCCGGTGGTCAGTCAACCGGGCTTCTTGGACCCGGCTTGGAGGTCCGGCTTCGCGGACCCCAAGCCATTATGGTTCGGCCTTGAAGCCGGGAATGCCCCGACTCTTGAGACGTGGTCAATCGCTACTTGTCCTTCTTCTCTCGCTTCCCAGTGATGTCGAACTCCTGATCGGTGCCCATGATTTTCGCCGCGCCTTTCCCCTTGAACGTATCCCCGTAGATGGTCAGCTTGAAATTGATAGGAAATTCCAAATCCGTTGCATGTCGCGCGACGGAAAACGTCAGGTTACCGTCGTTCAGTCTCAGGTCCTTGACGTTCGTCTCCTTCTGCTCCGGGACGTCCTTCAGTTCTGGCCAGCTCATTGTGCCAGTGAGCTTGTCCCCGTCCTTCTTGATCGTCAGGGTGCAGTTCCGCCCGTCCCCTCCGTACTCGCACTTCCATGTCCCGACCGGATCGGCCTTTTCATCACGCGTGCCAGCAAGGCCGCAGAGCCCGAGTGCCAACACTGTTGATAGGATCGCTTTCATCATCGCCTCCGAAAAATGGGAAGGGACCCAGGCTCACCGTCCCCACTGGCCTCGCGACGACCCCTGCAGGTCACGCCCGCCGCCGAACGGGGAGCTCAGCGGCCGGCCCGTTGGCCCTTCCGACCGTACGGTAGGCAATGCAGGCCGGCCGCTGCAGCGGTCGTTCAAGTAAGCCGCTGGCGCGGCGGGACTTCCGTCGCTTTCATCCTACGCCTTCCGCGCTGTCATTTCCAGTGACGCCTCGGCCTTTTCCCGACTCGTCCGCGTGCGTGCTATCCCGATGGATGCCCCTTTCCTTCACCTCGGGAGTCCGCCATGAGCACCGTCCTACGTCAGCGCATGTCCGAAGACCTCCGACTCGCCGGT
>CALLYK010000437.1 GCA_937858365.1 uncultured Isosphaeraceae bacterium
CGGGCAGCCCAAGTTCGACACCAACCGATAGGAATTTGGGGTTGAGCGTGGCGCTGTCTGAGTGATTTCAATGAGTTGCGGCGTGCCCGGGGATGATTTTAGCGAAATCGTGTTGTAACACGTCTGGACGACATTTGTGTTGCGCTGCAGGTCTATGCGGATGTAGCGTTCGTCCAATGTATACGCGCATTTCAGAATCCGGCGGTCGCCGCTACCTGCAGCTGGTCGAGGGCCATCGCGACGAGCTTGGCAAAGTGCGCATCAAGGTCGTTGCCAATTTGGGCAGGCTCGACAGACTCAGCCCCGGCAAGCTCGATCCGCTGATCAACGGCCTCAATCGCGCGGTGGGACGGCTCGAGAATACCGCCTCAGACATTGCCTATGAAACTTCGCTCGCCTATGGCGACGTCTTTGCCCTGCACGAGCTCTGGAAGGATCTTGGCTTCGACCGTGCCCTGAGCCGCGCGCTGCGATCGGGGCGCCGCGAGATCGATGCCGAGGCGCTGATCCGCGCCATGGTCTTCAACCGCCTCTGCGCCCCGGACAGCAAGCTGGGCTGTTTGCGTTGGTTGGAGACTGTGGCCATGCCAGCGATGCCCCAGGGCGTTACTCATCAGCATTTGCTGCGCGCCATGGATGCGCTGATGGATCATGCCGAAGGGGTGGAGATCGAACTTGCCCGCCAAATCCGCCCCCTCGTGGATCATGATCTGGCGATTGTCTTCTATGATCTGACAACCGTGCGCATCCATGGCGAGGGGGAAGTCGACGACGATCTGCGGCATCAGGCGCGAGTGGATGTACTCCGGAAGCTCGTAGGTCGAGGCGTCCTCGTTCATCGTGGTGACGAAGCGGAACTCGGCGTGGGCGTGGATGCGGATGCCGGCGAGGACGCTCTCGACGTAGCGCCGGTGGTCGAGCAGCGGGGCGAGGCTCGCCCACGACTTCTCGTTCATGCGGTTTCCCTCGTCGAGCAGGCAGATACCGCCCGCGATCATCGCCGAGACGAGGGGTGAAGCGTGATAGGCGATCTTGCCCGACTCGGCCAATACCGGAGTGATGATCAAGTCTTCGGGGCGCGTGTCGGCGGTACACTGATTGATGTAGAGGGGCTGTCCGCGCAGGTTGGCGGCGGCCATCGCTAGCGTCGTCTTACCAATGCCCGGCGGTCCGACGAGTCGTGGGGCCAAGGGCCGATCGAGCGGGTCCACTACAAGCCAGCAAGCGAGCAACTGCCGAAGGACCTCGTCCTGACCGATCCAGGTTTGCTCGGTCCGATCGGGCTCGCTCAAGTGGAGATTGACCCCGCCTATCAGAACGGTCGGGCTGGGCATACGGTGCATCCTGGGCGGGTCGCATGGACAAAACAAGAGAAAACGACGCCTTCATCATACGGAGCGCGACGAGTCGATGCCCAGGAAAAAGAACCCCGAGGCGCGCAGTTCTGGACCTAAGCGAAGGACGACCTACGCGGCGAAGCGTGCTTCTTGGCTCGACCGAAGAGTCATCGAATCGAGTAGCCATCGAATCGGCACGGACGTTTCTTTCCGTGCCGACCGGATGGTTCTACCGTTCCGTCCGTATCGCGACCTATTCCGCCGCTTTGGTGTTCACCTCGAAGACTTGGGTCGAGAGGTGATACGATAGATCGTCGATCTCGAAGGCGATGTCGCCCAGTACCACCGCGTTGCCAGACTCCGGCCTCTTCAGAGTAATCGAGCCACCGCCCGCGACCGTTTCACCGGCAATCTCCTCCCAGCGCGATTCGCGGAAGTCGCGCGTGGCCGACTTGGCGACCCAGAAGGCGACCGACTTGGCCTCGGGGGCCGCCACGTTCAGGGTCAGACCGCCGTCGGCGGCTGGTTCGGGTGACCACGCGAGCTTGGGCATCGGCCGGCCGGTGACGACATGCCGGAACAGGGCCGCCACGCCGTTAAGGGCGTACTCCCGATGCTCGTTCAGGCCGTGGCCCGCGTTGGGCAGATACACGACGTAGCTGGGTCCTTTCAGGTCGTCCCAGTAAACATTGACCGAGTCATGCGTCCAGTAACGGTCGTTGGCACCGTTGATTTGAAGTTTGGGGAGTGTGAGGCGATCTCGGTAGCTGAAGGGGTCCACGAGTTGCCAGAGTTTGCGGCCTTCGGGCTCCTCGAACTTCTCCGTGAGGCCCCGCCGCGTGTAGTCCATGATCTGTTCGCTGTACTTGCCCCAGACGTCGAGTTGGTGCTTGGTTTGGGCCCGCATGTTTAGGGTGGGGATGACCATCGGGGCGATCCCGACCACCCGGCGATCGACGGCCCCGGCCAGCCAGGTCGTCCAACCCCGCTTGGAGGCACCGGTCACCACGAACCGGGCGACGGGCTGTTTCTGTTCCGCTCCCCATTGCTGCAACGCATCCATCGCCTTGACCGCGCTCTTGGCCATGGGCAGGAGAAGGGGCCAGTCCGCCTCACCGTCCTTGAGGAAGTTCATGAACGTTTCGGCGATCAGGTCGTCTTCCTTCTTGCCGCCGAGAAGGGGCTGGTTGGGCACCTGGGGAAGCACCGCCACGCGAGCGCCGCTCGCTTTGGCGAGCATGAAACCGAGAAGGTCGTCGGTGGGGGAGGGATTGCCGCCGTTGCTGCCGCCCGTGATGAACAGGATCATGGCGTCGGGATAGGTGATCGTCGCGGGCACATAGACCCGCATGGCGTGCTTCCACGGGATGCCGCGCCACGTTTGGGAGGTCAGGTCGATCGAGATCACCTTGCCGTTGGCGGTGTCGTGGTTCGAGGTCTGGGACCAGACGAACGACTTGTCGGGTTGGTGAACGTAGGCGTCCAAGTCGGCGCCTCGTGCGTGCGTGACGAGGAGCATGGCCAAGCCGGCTGAGATCATCATCAAACGGGTGCGCATCAGCGGTTGCCTCGCGGGTGGGGTTTCAGCGGAGAGGGACGAGGACGGTCGGGACCGATGGGCCTACTCGCCTTCGAGGAACGCCTGGACGTCGGCCATCGCGTTCTGGATTGCCTCGCGGCGCCAGGTGGTCAGGGCGGAATCGAGGGCCTTGGCCAGTTGATGACTCAGGTGCTGGGCCGCGTCCTTGGGATCGCTGCCGGTTGCGCGGACTTCGGGGAAATCGCGGTGGTGGACCTGAGATGTCCCGGCAGTGAAGCCTGTCGAGACAAAGAGTCGGCTGGCGTCGCGATCCATGAAAGGGCCTCGGCGGGGCGGTTGGCACGAGCGTTCGTGGGCCATCGGTCGTGCTCGGTATTCTAGTCCGACGTCCACGCGACCGCACCTGGAAACCCGACAAATTCGCCGGGACCTCAGAATTGCCCCAGGAACCGAACATCATTCTGATAAAAGAGGCGAATATCGTCGATGCCGTGGCGCCTCATGCAAAGTCGTTCGACACCGAGGCCGAAGGCGAAACCGGAGACCTCTTCCGGGTCGTAGCCAACCGCCTTGAGGACGTTGGGGTCGACCATGCCGGCGCCGCCCATTTCGACCCAGCCGCCGCCGTGCCATTGCATGTCCACTTCCACGCTCGGCTCGGTGAACGGGAAGAACGAGGGCCGGAAGCGGACCTTCACGTCGTCACCCAGATAGCTCTGCGCGAAGAGACGCAGGACCGATTTCAGGTCGGCCATGGTCACCTGCCGATCGACCATTAGACCCTCGATCTGGTGGAACATGAACGAGTGCGTGGCGTCGACCGCGTCGGGTCGATACACGCGGCCGATGGCGATCACGCGCACGGGGGGCGGCTGATGTTCCATCACCCGAACCTGGACCGTACTCGTCTGACTCCGCAGCAGGATGCCACCAGGCAGATAGAAGTTGTCGAGCGGATCACGCGCCGGGTGGGCCGGCGGGATGTTCAGGGCCTCGAAGTTGTGGAAAACGTCCTCAACCTCCGGCCCGCGTGCGACCGTGAAGCCGAACCGGCCGAAGAGGTCGATGAGTTCCTCGGCTGTTTGCGTGAGCGGGTGGCGATGGCCCAGGCGCGGCCGGTCGCCGGGCAAGGTGACGTCGAGCCCGCCGCTGACCGTCTTAGGCCGCTCCACGCGGGCACGGGCGGTCTCGTAGGCGGCCTCGAGGACCCCTTTGACCGTGTTGAAGCGCTGTCCATAAAGGCGCTTCGACTCGTTGGGAAGGCCTTTCAGACGCTCCTGGGCCGAACGCACTTTCCCTTGCTTCTGCCCGAGAAACTCCACACGCGCGAGCTCGACGTCCACGGGCGAGACCGCCTTCTGAAACGCGGTCAAGCCGGCCGTTTCGAGTGCATCAAGGTCGGAAAGGGCCCCGGCCGTGGCGTCGCTCATGTTCATGGCGTTGACGGAGTATCGGGGTGGAAGTTCAGGACGTCTCGCGGGTCGGTGGTCAACGTGCCAACTCGGTCCGTCACTGTAAGAGAGGACCGCCGAGTATCCTGTGGAGACTGAATCGTCAGGTCGAGTTCAGAGAGGTGGTGGACTTTACCCGACCAAGAAGAACTGGGGAAGCACCCGGCCCGCGAGGCCGTTTCGTCGATTGGCCACCTGACGCGCGGACGCCGCTTTCTCGCTCGTCGTCTACACCGATGGCAACATCTGGAGACATGGTTGAGCGGCGCCTCAAGCAAATGTCCCCAGTGGTAATCAGCAACGGTCGGGTCCGCCACCGAGTCGCTCAGGCCGACTTGCTACCTTGCTTTATGGCGAGTTGGTGGTCGAACTTCTCGACTTCCTCGCGGGCCTTAGCCAAGACGGCGTCGAAGGTCTCGGGGTCGTGGATGGCCAGTTCGGAAAGGCTCTTGCGGTCTAAGCCGATGCGAGCCAGACGAAGACCCTGGACTAAGCGGCTGTACTTCATGCCGCGCATCTCGGCGGCTGCGCTGATGCGGGTGATCCAGAGTTTGCGGAATTCCCGCTTCTTGGTCCGACGGTCGCGGTAGGCGAAGACGCCCGCTCGCAGGAGTGTCTCCTTAGCCGTGCGCAAGAGGCGACGGCGGCCACTCACGAAGCCTTTGACTCGTTGGAAGAGCTTTTTCTTGCGGCGGGTCCGGGCCGCCCCACTCTTGGCGCGCATCGTTCAAGTCTCGAACAAGTGAATATAGGAAGTTCGATCAATCAAGAAGGCCGAAGGGATCAGGCCTGGTCGACGGCGGGGGCCTGGTCGCCTGCGACGGCCGCGACCAGGACGGGCTTCCCACGTCGCCGGATTCGCATGGCCGACTTCAGTCGGGCTGAGTCGGCGTTGATGTGCAGGACCTTTTTCTTGCGGAGCTTGCGGATCTTGCCGCCGCTCTTGTGGCTGTTCAGGTGGGACGAGCCGCACCGCTTGTGCATGACCTTGCCGGTGGCCGACACCGTAAATCGCTTCTTCGTCCCTTTGTGGGTCTTCATCTTGGGCATGGCGATGGCCTTATGCGGGTCCTCGGCGCGGAAGCGTTCGGTTGCTCGACCACGCCGGCGGATGGACCATACCAAAGGCGCGGAAATCGACCGTCCGGGGCCGAAAGGGAGTGATCATAACGCAGACGACGGCCAGGTTCCAAGGGGACTTCCAGGCCAGTCCCACCGTTTCTCGGGACCGGGCGGAACGGGGGTCCGCTCGGATCAGCCGATTGTGACGTACCGTCCACGCAGAACGTCAGGGAACGCGAGGGGCGATGATCGCGGTCATCCGGCGTCCTTCCATTGAGGGGTTTTTTTCGACCTTCCCCACGTCGTCCAGGGCCTGCAAGACCTCGTCCATGACTTTGCGGCCCTCCTCGATGTGGGCCATCTCCCGGCCGCGGAAGAGCACGTTAACCAGGACCTTGTCCTTGTGCTCGATGAATTCGCGCGCCCGTTTCACTTTCACTTCGATGTCGTGGTCCCCCGTCTTGGGACGCACCCGGATTTCCTTGATCTGGATTTGATGGGTCTTCTGCTTCTTCGTTTTGATCTTCTGTTGATACTTAAACTTGCCATAATCCATCAGTTTGCAGACAGGGGGCCGCTCCTGTGCGGCGACCTCGACAAGGTCCAGACCTTGTTCGCGGGCCAACTCCAGGGCCTTGCCGGTGGGCATGACGCCGAGCATCTCGCCGTCGGCGGAGATCACACGAACGGGGGAGATACGGATTTGCTCGTTGACGCGCTGACCGCGGTCCACGTTCGGGGCGTTGCGATCGAAGGGTCCGATAGTGTCCTCCCGGGGGACGAAACAGCCTGGCCGCCTCGCTCGGGGGTCGGGCCCACGAGGCCCAGCGCAAGCTGCGCCGAGGGCCCCCACACGCGCCGTCCGCCTCCACTGGCGGAACGATCCGGTCGTCGCGAGGCAACCCTTATTAATAAATCATCTTGCCCAGTCAGTCAACTCACTTCCGAGTTGTTTCTCGGGCCCAATTCCCCGGAACATGATTCCGGATAAAAACGCTACAAGAATCGCTTTCGAGTTGAGTGCCCGGTCGCTGGCCCTTGGACTCAAACGAGGGGGATCGTGCCTTCTCGTGAGAGATGCGCTGGACCGCGATCCAGTACGCGGGTCACGACGAGGGACAGGGCGACCCAATTCGTTAGAAAGGCGAGCGACCCTAGTAAGGCCACCTCTTGCTGGGCGGGACCGCGGGAGTCGGCCAGTTCCAGGGCCAGGGCCGCGAATGGGCCACCATTGGGAGTGCGAGGGAGCAAGAGGGCAGGGGTCACGGCCGTCGCCGACAAGAGGACTAAGAGCGAGATTGAGGCCAGGGCGGCGGCGGGTGCCAAGCGGAAGGGTCGGGCCAGTCCGCGTGCCTGGGCTCGCGAAAGCCCCATGAGCATGGCGGCCTCTTCAAGCGCCTGACGCGACCTCCCGTTGTACTTCCATTCCCGAGGCTTGCAGAGCATAAGCGCCGGGGGTAGGAGCGACGCGGCGGTCGCCCAGACGAGAAACAGGTCCGAGCGGGTCGGGTCCCAATCCAGCCAGTAAGGAAGCGCCGGTGTCCCAATCAGGATTGTGGTCAAGAGATGTGGCAGCAGGAGAATGCCGATTCCGAGCGCCGGTGGGGAGAGGGAGGCCAATCGTCCGAAGAAACCGAGCGGCCCGCCGACGGACGTGAGGGCCCAGAGGATCGGCCCCACGATCGCCCCCAGCACCAGGGAATCCCAAAGTGCCGCCAGGACGATCGGGTCCATGATCGCCCTCGTGAGGGCGGAGTTCGTGTCGCCCCGTATGGGGCCGAAGCCGAGGGCGAGACCAAGGACCGGCAGCCAGCACGGAGCGGCGAGGCCCGAGAGGGCGAGCAAGCCCAGAAGGCCCCTCTTGCCGGGCCCGATGGTGGTGCCGAGTTGGGTGGAAGGTGGTCCCGCTTGAACGTCCCGGCCACCCCACCAGACGATGACTCGCCAACCGATGACCGCCAGGCCCAACGTGACGGACCCGAGCAAGGCAAGTCGGGTCATCGCCAACGGGACCGTGAGGGCCGAAAACACCTGATGCGCGAGCGAACAACGCACGCCAAGGAGAACAGGCGGTGCGGGGTCGCCCAGGGTCCTCGCGAATACGGCAGCCGCGGCCCCCGCCGCCGCTGGTCGGACGTTTGGCCAGACCAGGTCCCTCCAAGTCCGTCGGGAAGAGACCCCCAAAAGATGGGCCGAACTGATCGAGGCCGGCCCGACCCGCCGGAGAGACTCAACGACCGCCCACGCGACCCATTGGGCGCCAGTGAGCACGGCGGTCAGGACCCATGCCACTTCCGTCCCCCAGAGGTTGACCGCCTCGCGCAGTGCTCCCGGGCCGAAGGCCTGCGCGAGCCAGTCCAACGAGTTTCGAAGTCCGAGTGCCGCGTACAGGGTCGGCATGGCCGCGGGGGCCAACGCCAGGACCGTGAGCGGCTTTCGGGCCCAAGATCGCGCTTGCGCCACTTGACGGCCCAGAAGGCAACCCAAGCCTAGTGCGAGAGTGGCGGCGAGCGCCGACGCGACCAGGCTGTTTCTCGCGCCTTCCACGAAGAACGGGTCGGCGAGGGCCAAACCGAGCGGGAAGGCGGTGAGACGGGGCAGGCCGTCCGGTCCCCAGTCCACCAACGCACATGCGACCAGCACCGTGAGAGGCCCGGCGAGCACCGCCACTATTAGGAACCGGCTAAGGCCGCGAACGATCGTCATGCCTTGTCCATCCTGGTCCTGACCGGTCCCCGTCGGAAGGAAACTCTGGCCCTCTCAAAAGAGGCTGGCCGAAGGTTCGAAAAGATCCCCAGGGGGACTGGGCCGCGGAGGACCCTCGGTCGGTCTCGCTGGGATGATTGACGCAATCCTACCAGACCGAACCCATCGTCGGCGCGTTCCCCAGGGGTCACGACTGGGGAAGGCCCCTGAGCGATCAATCCGCCGCAAAGTAATAATGCACCGTTGATCGACGGTCGGCTGGGTCGGAGTCGGCGACGATGTTATCCGAAAAGCCTTTTGAGAGGGGATCCGGTCGCGACCCGATGGGGCCGGTTGAATTGGTCGTGGACCTCCGTGGCCGGATCGATGCCGAAGCGCCAGAAGATCGTCGCCGCGAGGTCCCCAGGAGTGACTGGGTCTGTTGCCGGATAGGCCCCGACGCGATCGCTCGCCCCGTAGAGGGCCCCTCCCTGAATACCGCCACCAATAAAGACCGCGCTATAGCAGTCGGGCCAGTGATCGCGGCCCGCGTCGTTGTTGATCTTCGGCGTTCGGCCGAACTCCCCCATCACTACGATAAGGGTGGAATCCAGCAAACCGCGCTCGTCCAGGTCCTCAACCAGGGCGGAGAGCCCCTGGTCGAATTGCGGCAACAAGTGCGTCTTGTGCTGATTCGCGCATTTGAAGTGGGCGTCCCAGTTCTGACCTTGCTGTTTGCAGTCGTACACGTTCACGAAGGGCACTCCCGCTTCGACCAGTCGTCGGGCCAAGAGGAGGTTCTGACCGCGCATTGGGCGTGCGTAGGCCATCTCGGCCCCGTTGCCGCCTCCGCCTCCTTCTCCTTGACCCACAGGCTCGGCCCCGAACCCGTAGCGCTCGCGAACCCGATCGGGCTCGCACTTGATGTCCAGCGCCTTCCGAATCGCTTCGGAACCCAGCAACGTGTACGCCTTCTCGTAGAATGGGTCGAGCGAGGATGGGGGCCGCACCTCTCGTAGCCATACCCGTCGAGAAGCGGAGCGGCCAGGGTCCATGTTGTCGGGGGGAGCGAGCAACTCAGCTTGATAGTCCCGTCGAGTCGGGTCCACTTCGATGCGCAGCGGATCGAACGCGGCGCCCAGATAGCCGGCCCCCTGACAGGGGACATCGACGACATTGTGGAACGTGAAAGGCAAGGAAGCGAAGGGGACGTCGGCCCCTCGGTTCGGACCTAGCCTGGCCACGACGCTGCCGTGACTCGGATGGACCTGCGCCAACGGGGCGAAGAGTTCGCGATCGGGGCCGTCGAGGGGCCTCCCGGTCAACGCGTGGATCGAAGCCGAATCATGCAAGCGCGCCGCGTGCGTGACGCTCCTGATGATCGCCATCTTGTCCATCAAACGGGCCAGCTTCGGGAGGTGCTCGGCGATGCGCACGCCGGGGACCGACGTGGCGATTGGCTGGAACTCACCGCGGACCTCCGCCGGCGCGTCGGGCTTCAGGTCGAACGTCTCAAACTGACTTGGTCCTCCATAAAGGAAGACCAGCACACACGAGCGGACCGGTTGGGGATGGGCGATCGCGATCCCCGCGGCCCGCGCTCTCCAAACGCCCCCCAAGTTCAGTCCGAGATACCCGAGCGTGCCGCACTCAAGGAGACGGCGGCGCGACAAGTGGAGGCTCGACAAGCGCATCTCGTCTCTCCGAACGTTTCTGAGCATGTCCCGAATCATGCGGATTGTATCCGAAGATGACCTCAAGCGGGGACGGTGCGGTACGGACTCGCTTGCTTCGGCCATTATCGAGGCTTACGATCCTTGGGTCGTCCGCAATCGGGCCGTATCAGCGAGCCGACACGCCGTGGCGGTCGAACCCTGGAGAGGTTTCATGTCCAAAGGCCCAGACAATCCGTATGAACCGCCTCGCGCCGTCGGTCCGCCTACCGGCACCTCCGGGACCGGGGCTTACGACTCACTACCCTGGTATCGCAAGAGCAGTATTCTGAGTATCTTCGTCTTACTCGGCCTCTGTTGCGGACCGTCGATCTTGTTCGTCTGCATCGTGGTACTCACGGGCGACGTGTATTACAACAAACTCGACGACTCCGGAAACCTGAAGCGCTGGGGTGTGGCCAACAAGGTGGCCGCGGTCGTCCTTTTGGTCTTCAACGTCGTTGCGACGGCCTTTCAGGTTTACATGCAGATCAAGGCCAAGGCTTAACAACCCAGCGAGCGAGCCGGACAAGGTCGCCGTTGGTCCCGAAAGGCGAGAACGTCGTCAAGAACAGTTCGGTCGGGTCTTGGCACGGGGGCGTGGGGTCGTAACGATACGCGGTAGGGTGCGCCTTCGCATTCTCGGCCGAGGACGCGAGGGGCCCTCGCGCGGCCCGCCGCGTTCGTCTCTCGTTCAAGAAGGGCCCCAAGATGCTTCATCGCGCCTCGTCCGCGTTCGCCCTAACGACGTTCTTCGCCACCGCGGCCCTCGGCCAGCAGACCCTCCCGATCGGGGCCGACGCCCCCAACTTCCGTCTGCCCGGGGTCGATGGGCGAGAACATGCACTGAGCGATTATGCCCAGGCCAAGGTCCTCGTCGTCCTTTTCACGTGCAACCACTGCCCGACCGCGCAAGCCTACGAGGCCCGTGTCGCCAAGTTCCATCAGGACTACAAAGACAAAGGCGTCGCCCTCGTGTCGATCTCGCCAAACGACCCTCTGGCCGTGCGCCTCGACGAACTCGGGTACACCGACCTGGGCGATTCGTTCGAAGACATGAAGGTCCGAGCGAAAGATCATCGCTACACCTATCCGTACCTCTACGACGGCGCCGACCAGATGGTCTCGCGGGCCTACGGCGTTCTGGCGACCCCTCATGTTTACGTCTTCGACGCTCAGCGCAAACTGCGCTACAACGGACGGTTTGACGATTCCGAAGTGAAGATGGTGAAGTCTCACGACGCGATCAACGCGGTGGAGGCCCTCCTCGCTGGGCGCGACGTGCCCGTGGCCACCACCCGGGTCTTCGGCTGCTCCACCAAATGGTCAGACAAGCGTGAAGACGCGCGGAAATCGCTGGAAAAGTGGGACGCGGAACCCGTCTCGCTGGAGACGATCGACACCGACGGGCTGGCGAAACTCGCCAAGAACGACACGGAAAAGTTGCTGGTCGTAAACGTGTGGGCGACCTGGTGTGGGCCTTGCGTGTCCGAGTTGCCCGACTTCGTGACGATGAACCGGATGTATCGCAAACGCCCCTTCCACATGGTCACGCTCAGCATTGATGAACCGGACAAGAGGGCGGAGGCCCTGCGAATCCTTAAGGAGAACAAGGTGGCGATGACCAACTATCTGGCCACGACTACCGACAAAGACAAGGTGGCCGAGGCCCTAGACAAAGATTGGCCGGGGCCGGTCCCGTACACACTTGTGATCGCGCCGGGAGGCAAGGTCCTCTATCGCAAGGTCGGGGCGATCGACTCGCTCGAACTGAAGCGAGTCATCGTAGACCAGATCGGCCGCACATATTGAAACGAGTTCAGGCATTGGCGAGGCCCGGCCGACGAGGTTAGGATCGACCCTTCTGGCCGGGCGATTAGCTCAGCGGTTAGAGCTCCCGCCTTACACGCGGGGAGTCGGCGGTTCGAATCCGTCATCGCCCATTGTCCTCATTTGTTCACAGGCGATGGCGTCGCCTCGGGTTCCCTTTCGAGGGCCTCGCGCCTCCGTTCGAGTTCGTCGTGGAACTGGACCTCCCGGCGATTGCTGCGGAGCGCTTCCAGGGCCTCGCGCACCCTGCCCTGCGTGAGCACGCCCACCAACGCCCCTTCCGGAGCGACACTGAACGGGTCAATACGCCGCCACCAGGCGCGAAAGTCGCCTTCGGCCGGCGTATACTTTAGACAGCAGGGATCTTTCGGATAGGCCGCAAGACTGCGGATGCGTAGCCGATCCTGTTCGGGATTAAAGGCGGCCTCGCTCAGGGCGGTGTTGTCGTCGAGCCGCAGATCCTGCTCATGGACGAGCCTTTCGGCGCGCTCGACACACATACGAAGATCGACATGCATGCGGTACTTCTGAGCCTCTGGGAGCGAGGGAAGCAGACCGTGATATTCGTAACGCACGACCTCAGCGAAGCCCTCACGCTTGCTGATCGCATCATCCTGTTCTCGGCCCGCCCCGGTCGCATCAAGGAAACCTTCAGCGTCGATTTTGCGCGTCCCCGAGATCCAGTGAAAGTGCGCGAGACGCAACGCTACGCCGAGCTTTATTCCCGCATCTGGCATTCCCTCGGCGAAGAGTTCGCCAAAGGACGGAGCGAATGAAGGGCCGCTAAATATGAAGAAAGCTTCGTCTGCCCTCAACGTGCTCGCATGGCAGGTTTTGATCTGTCTCATGTTACTCGTCATCTGGCAGTGGGGATATGCAGCGCGGTCTATCGCCCCGTGGGCGGTGCCGGAATTGCTCGACCCCTACTTCGTCTCGAAGCCCTCCGACATCCTCGATAAATTCTTGGTCCTCGCTTGCTTCAAGACGCGCATGGGCGCCTGGATCAGCCTGTGGGACGGCAGCTTCTCTCAGTGCCTCGACCGCTACGAGAACAATTTGTGGGCGGCGCTCGCGGTCACATTGCGCAATACGCTGTTCGGATTTCTCGCCGGCGTTTCGAGCGGCTTTGTCATGGGGCTCGTGCTGGGACGTTCGGAATTACTCAGCGCGATCTTTCAGCCCTTCATCACCGCGGTGAACTCCATCCCTCGGATCGCCCTCGCGCCGATTATCGTTCTCGCTTTTGGCATTGGCGACACATCCAAGATCGTCACGTCCTGGATAGTTGTGGTATTCCTGGTATTTTTCAACACATTCGAAGGCGCGCGCTCTATCGATGCGGGCTTCATCAATGTCGCACGCCTGTTAGGCGCGAGCGAGTGGCAGATCACCCGAACGGTCATCATTCCATCGACTATGGCATGGCTCTTCGCTTCGCTGTCGCCGGCAATTTCATTCGCGCTAATCGGAGTGATTGTCGGCGAATTTATCGGTGCCGAACGCGGAATCGGACGTCTCATCATCGAGGCGGAAGCGCGCGCTGAAGCCTCAGGGATGATGGTCGCCGTCGTCGCTCTGATGCTCGTTGGCGTTCTGTTGTCGGCCCTGATCTGGCGCCTGCAGCGATATCTGCTTCGCTGGCAACCCCATAATGCGGGCAGCTAGTCGCCCCTGAGCTATCGCGAATGC
>CALLYK010000438.1 GCA_937858365.1 uncultured Isosphaeraceae bacterium
CACATCTCCGGCTCGATGAGTTCCAATTCCATCAAGGCCCATCGGCCGTCGTTGGCGCGAACGAGGTCCACGCGCGCGTAGGTGGGCATGCTCGGACAGGCGGCGAGAGCGCGTTCGGCCAGTTCGACCTGCTCGGCGGTCGCCTCGTAATCATGGACGGTCCCGCCGTGATCGTCCTGGACCCGAAAATCGCCGGCCCGCGCGAGCTTCCTCACGGAGTGCGTGAAGCGGCCCTCCACCAGCATCAGCGAGTCCTCGCCCGTTGCGCACACGTTCTCTTGAAACGGCTGGACCATCAAGGCCTCGTCTTCCAGAAGGCCCCGCGCGATCGCCTCAACTTCGGCGATGGTTCTCCGATCAAAGCGATACGTATGCCGGGCCGCGCCGGAGACGCACGGCTTCAAGACCGCGTCCTCCCAACCTGTTTCCTTGAAGAGACCGTTCAGGTCAAGGGAGGTACCCTTCTCGACAAACACCGTCGGGACGATTTCGACGTCGCGCGCGGCGAGGTCGGCGAGATAGTGCTTGTCCATGTTCCAGCGTACGATGGCGAGGTCGTTGCAGAGGGCCGTCCTTCTGGCGACTTCGTCGAGCCAGGCGGTGAAGGGCCCGAAGCGATCGAAGTAGTCCCAAGTCGTTCGGAAGACGGCGAGGCGGAAGGCCCGCCAATCGACGTCGGCACGTGACCAATCCACACGAACCGACGTCTTGCCGAGGCGCTTCAAAGCGTCTTGCAAGAGCTGGTCGTCGCGCAGGATGTTGGCCTTGTAGGCGTCGCCCGGCCCGACCTTGGGGGCCTCGTAGCGGCGTTCGGTGAGTAAGGCGACGTCAAATCGCATGGGTCGGACCAGTTGGTCGTCCTCTCGGGGCCGTTCGTCGTGAACGTGGCCGGTTCACAGTGTCATCAAATAGGCGATGAGGTCGTCGAGTTCTTGGCTCGTGAGTTCGCCGGCGCCGTTGAGTTGGTCGGGGTCGTGGTGCTTGGTAAGCGTCTCCCGCAGGTCTTTGGCGCGACCGTCGTGGAGGTAGGGGGCCTTGTCGTAAACGCCCCGGAGGGAAGGGGGGTTGTGGCCGCGATAGACGTCCCCGCGCTCGTTCAGGCCGACGTCGTGGATCTTGCCATCGGTCAAGTCGGGTCCGCCGTGGCAGGTTTGGCACATCGCCTTGGGCGAACGATAGACGTCGCGACCGCGTTGGGCCGCTTCGGAGATGCTGCCGTCGGCGGCGCGATTGGGGTTTCTCGGATATTCGAGGGTGCCGAGATAAGCGGTGATCGCCTTCACGTCCTCAGGCGAGGGCCTCGGGCCTTGCATGCTCTTGGTGAACGATTCCAGCATCGCGTCGTCGAAGCTGGTTTGCCAACCATGCCAGGTCCAAGGGCCGGTCTTGGTCACTTCTCTCAGTGTGGGGGCCTTCTTGCGGCTCCGCTGATGCGTCGTGCTCAGGTCCTGCCAGCCGTCGTTGAGCGTGTCGTAGTCGAGACCGTTGGTATGACCATCGCTATGACAGGTATTGCAGCTATACCATTGATTGAAGGAACGTTGGGCGTCATGAAAAATGGCCTCGCCGCGTCGGACGATCGAGACCTCCTTGGGCGATCCCAGACGGACCGTGGCCACGAGTTTGGCCGAGTCGGTGTCGACGACTTGGACCGAATCGCCCAGGTAATTCGCGACGTACAAGGTCTTGGCGTCGGGTCCGAAGACGATTTCGGTGGGACGGCCGCCGAGGGGGACCCGGCGGAACCGGCCGTCTCTGATGAGTTCCACGGGGAGAAGGTCGCGCGATCCGCCGGCCCGCCAGGGCAGGGGGCCGTCGTTGCGGAAGAGGACCACCTCGTGGCTGCCGCCGCAGGCGATGGCGAGGTGTTTCCCGTCGCCCGAGATCGCGGTGCCGTGGGCGTCGCCCACCGCTTCGCCTTGGGGGTCGAGCGTGAGGGTGTCGTAGTCGTCCTCCGAACCGTCCAGGCTGAGGCGCACCACCCGCTGGCCGAGCACCCAACCGATATCGATGTTCCCCTTGGTCGTGGCGAAGCCCCGGTTCTTCATGGCGGCGAGGAAGGCGAACTTGCCGTCGGCCGAGATGGCCACCTGCCGGAGGTTGTCGTTGCCGACGGGGAGTGTCTTCTCCAATGTCCAGGAAGGCAGGTCGATCAAGCCGGCGTTTTGGGAGCGGGCGTTGGCGACGAGCAGCTTGCGGCCGTCGGGCGAGATGGCCATTCCGCGCGGCTCGCGACCGACCTGAAGACGGCCCGACACGGCCTTCTTGTCCAGGTCCACGCGGACGACTTGATCGGCGATGCCGACCGCGACATAGGCGGTCTTGCCATCGAGAGAGATCGCGACGCCGCGCGGCTCGGGCCCGACTTCGACACGACCGACCACTTCCAAGCGATCGCCGTTCACGGCGAGGATGGCGACATCGTAGCCATACCAGTGACTCACGACGGCGCTTCGGCCATCGGCTGAGATCGCGACGCCGGCCGGCTTCTCGCCGGTGGTCACTTCGTGAAGCACCTTCCGTGCTTGAGTGTCGACGAGCGAAACGCTGCCGGCCGTTTGGTTGGCCGTGAGCAAACGCGAGCCGTCGCGCGTGAGGGCCAAGGCGATCGGGGAGCGATGCGGCTCGGGGTCGTCGGCGGCGGCCTGGACCGCGAACGGGGTGAGGGCGAGGAATAAAGCGGCGAGGGACCGGAGGAGGGACGAGGACGACACCGTGCGGGTCTCCTGCGAAGGGGCCGAGGCCGGTCAGGTCAAACGAAGAACGGAGGGGCCTTCCGGCTCAAATCGGGGCCATGACAGGATAGTCGGCGAAACCGCGCGGCGACAAGCGAGGAAGGGGCCGGCACACGGCGCCTTCAGTCGGCGGGTGAGTCGAGAAGGGCCCCCGGCGATGGAGATTACGCGTTCGGACGTTCAAGGGGAACGAAGCGGATTGGGTCCCCGCGTTTAGGCCCCCTGAGGGAGCCAACCCTCTTCCCTGAGTTGTTCCCAGGCGGCGTTTACATGGTGTCGCGTGAACACCGTCTTGCGAGTGCCCCAGGCGTAGAGCTTCTGGAGGACCACGTCAGGGTCGCGGCCCCTTCGCGGTTCGCGACCCGTTGCACCGTGGAGAGGAGTTCCAGTGCGTGAGCCGACTCGAAATCCCCAATCAAACGTGCGACGCTGTCAATGTGAAGTCGAGTGACCGGATGCTCTTGGAGATAAAGCCGCGCTTCTAGAGGGGCCCCGTTCATGCAGTGGCGGCCGGTGGAGTCGCGCCCGGCTCGAAGATGACCGCGTCCACGAGCGGCACCTCAGCGAGGGCCCCTGGGATCAAAGGGCGAACGAAGTCCCAGTCCAGCCCGCCGAAACCGCAGCCCAGCGGCGGGAGGGCCATCGATTGGGCCCCCGTCTCTTGAATGACACGCACCAGGTCGATGAGGCCCGACCCAATCTCCTCGATCCGACTCTTCTGTCTCCAATGCCGTTTTGTGGGGAAGTTGACGATCCAGCACGGCCGACCCGATGCCGCGAGTTCGAAAACGAACAACCGGCTTGACTGCACGACTCCAGCCTTGCAAGCCTCGCGGTAGGCCCGGTCGTTATCAGGAAAAGCAGGGCGAAACCGAAGCGCGATCCCTCGGCCCCTCACGCTCATACAATTCGCCGCGTTAACGAGTGCGACTGATTCATGCCTAAGCAAATCGCCTTTGTCAAATCGAGTCATTCACGCCTCTTCAGCTCGGTCTACGTCCCCATCGTCGCGACTTGGATTGCGGACCGTTCGCCGGTGTTTCGTCGCCATCGCGGATGTGCCGGCCGGTGAGGGCCACGAAGACGTCTTCCAAACTCACGTGTCGCGTCGTGAGGCGGGCCAGGGCCCGGCCGATCTCGTCCACGCGGTCGAGCAAGGCGGGGATCGCCTTGTGGGGCTCCCCCACCGTGAGGGTGTAACCGTCGGCCTCGGCGCGTGAGGAGAGCACCGTGGGCAGGTCGCTGAAGACCGTCGCCGCGGGCGCCTCGGCACCATTCTCCATCAGGGCGAACTCAATGATGTGCTCGCCGCCCAGGCGCGCGATCAGGTCCGGCGGCGACCCCAGGGCGATGATCTTACCATGGTCCACGATCGCGATCTTCTGGCAGAGCTTCTCGGCCTCGTCCATGTAATGCGTCGTCAAGACGATCGTCTTACCGCGCTCGCGGAGGGTGTGGATCACGTCCCAAAGCTGGCGCCTCGATTGCGGGTCGAGGCCCGTTGTGGGCTCGTCAAAGAAGATCAATTCCGGGTCGCCCACCAGGGCCAGGGCCACCGCCAGCCGCCTTTGTTGGCCGCCGGAGAGCGTCTCGTTGTAGCTGTTGGCCTTCGATTCGAGTTGGACAGCGCGGATCGCCTCGTCGGGTTCGATCCCATGCTTGTAGAAACTGCGGAACATCGTCACGAGTTCGCGCACGGTCGCCTTGTCGGGGAAGCGCGTTTCTTGCAGAGTCACGCCGATTCGCTGGCGGATTTCGGCCTCGTGCGTGTGCCAGCGCATGCCCAACACTTCGACCTCGCCGGAGGTCGGCGGGGTGATCCCTTCGAGGATCTCGACGGTCGTGGTCTTGCCCGCGCCGTTGGGTCCGATCAGGCCGAAACACAAACCGGCGGGGACCTCCAGGTCAAGGCCGGCGACCGCGTCGACGGGCCCGTCGCGACCGTCGTATCGTTTGCGAAGGTCTTGGACCTTGATCGCCCATTCCGCCATTGGCGCGGCACTCCGAAACAGGATCGAAAAGGCTTCAAGATGAAGGGCCCATTCTATTCCCGAGGCGCGGGCCCGCACAGGGCAAGCGCGCCCGCGTCGCCGACCGCCGCCGCGACCCGCGACAAGAGCCGCCGCTGGTCCTCTCGCCGAGTTTGATCGAGACGACGGGCCTTCTCTCGATCGACCAGCACGAAGCACAGGCCTTGTCCAGGTCGCGCTTGCCCCACACGATCAAGTTCCGCGGCGATCACATGGCCGACGATCGGATAGCCGCCCATCGTCCCGCCCGCGACGCCCAGCACGATCAGGCCCGACTCCGTGACCTGGATCGCGCCCGGACCCACGGGGACCGAGCGGCGCTCCGACTCGAACGAAACGCTCGGCACGGGGCCTTCCAAGCGAATTCCCATCCGGTCACTCCGCGCCGATACCCGAAGGTCGGCCCGGTCCCAGAAGCTCTCATCGATCGCGTCGAGACCGGACATGATCGCGAATAACAGATCGATTGTATACACGGATGAATGGAGAAAACGTACAGAAAATCCATCTGTGCAAGGCGCGGGGAGAAAGGTGCCCACGGTGAGTCGCTCTTCGCTGGAACGACTGCCCAGGACGAGGTTCGTCTGAAGGCCCCCGCGCACCGCGAGATAGGTCCGCGCGCCGCTCGTTGTGCCGCCGAGTTCGAGTCGCGCTCCCTGTGCGAGATGGAACGAACCGGGGACACGCACGGGCCGCGCGACACCGCGCTCGACAATCGTGGCCTCCATCGGTGCGCCCGCCAGCGCGACGGCCATCGGCGCCGTGGCCTCGAAGGCCCCTCCCAGCAAGGTCATCTCCAGACCGGCCGCGTCGGCGGGGTTGCCCACAAGGGCGTTGGCCAGCGCGAGTGATGAACGATCGAAGGCCCCACCCGTGGGCACGCCTTGCGCGCGATGTCCGCGGCGACCGCCGTCTTGCACGGTCGTCGCCAGGCCGGGACGCACCACGAGAAGTCCGGCGCTCATCGCGGTCCCAAGAACGAGCGGACGAGCACGCCCTCGCGCGTGAGCACGGCACGCGCGAGTTCGGCCAAAGCGACGGCCTTGGCGTTGTCGCCATGAAGGCAGATCGTGGTGAAGCCGGCCGCCGCCAGCTTGAGCAATTGGGCCTCGATTTCGCTCGCGATTTCCAGGAGCGCGCCAGGCTCGCCGCGCGGGACGAGGGAGCCATCGGGACGATAGCCGCGATCGGCGAAACCTTCGGTGAAGTAGGCGACTCCCGCGCGTTGGGCCTGATCGGCCGCGTGCGAATTGGGCTGTCCCAACAAGGGAAGGTTGAGCGCGGAAGCGGCCCGGACGACCCCTTCGGCATGCGCTGCCGAGCGTTGGGCCTGGTTGTATAGCGCGCCGTGAGGTTTGAGGTAACGGACCGCTGCACCCATCGGTCCGGCCAGTCCTTCAAGGCCCTTCACCTGATCGACGATCATGCGTTCGACAGTAGGCGCATCGAGCGTCATTTCGCGTCGTCCGAAGTTCGCGCGGTCGGGATAGCCGGGATGGGCCCCGATGACGACTCCTCGCTCGATGGCCCCTTCCAGGGTTCGGCGGATCGCGTCGGCATCGCCCGCGTGGGCCCCACAACCAACGTTGGCTGACGTGATGAGCGGAAGCAAGTCCTGGTCCCACGGACAGCCTTCGCCGAGGTCGGCGTTGAGGTCGATCCAGCGCGGCTCAGTCATCCGCTTCGAGCTCCAAGACGCCGTCGTCGATCATCGCCTGGGCCTTGGCCACCAGCTTCAAGCGGGCCCTTTCGAGGTCTGCGGGCAGGCCGTTCGGCGAGATCTCTTCGAGCAGGCGCATGGCCCGCGCAGGGCGATCTTGTTTGTCCATGAGGAACTGGGCGAGCTTCAATCGCACCCGGTCGGCGCGATCAGGGAAGCGGCGCGCGTACTCGAACATCATCGGCATGGACTCGACTTCCAGCTTCGCCGCGTGCGCGGCCTTGATGAGGCGCATCAGGTCGGCCTCGGGCATGCCCCAGCCCCACTGCTTCCAGCTGGGCGACGATTTCTGATAGAGGTCCACGGCCGCGCGCGCCTCGTCCGCGTCGAGTCGCTTGCGGATGCGTTCCATGGCCGAAGAGGCTCGGTCCTCGGGCGCGACCGCCGCGAGCGTCGTTTCGCTTTTCGTACTCGCCTTCGACGCCTTCTTCTTGGGCCGGTCCTTCAAGTAGCGAGGTGTTTTCGCCCTTTCCACGGTCCCATCGCCCCGGATGTACTTCTTGCTCAGCACGACGAACAAGTCCCATCCTTCGCAATCGACGAGGTCCATCTTGAAAAGGACGACCCCCAGCAAAAACCCCCAAGAAAAGCCGGTGACGTGGAGCATGGCCGAGCCGAGGACCCCAGCCCCCGTGACGCCGCTGATGAGCATCTCCAGCGACTCGAGAAGGACTTGCACGATCGCGAAGATCCAGATGGGCGCTTCCCAAAGGCCCCTCAAGAAGAAGCCGAAGAAATAGACGACGCTGATGCAATTCACGGGGGCCCACACCATGCAAAGGCCAAGGAGCCCGAAGATGGCGGCCGACGCTCCGAGGACGAGGTGCGGTCCCTCCTCCGGGTCCACCTCCATCCCCAGACACAACACCTGCACCGTTGCGCCATAGAGCGTGCCGATGGCCAGGTACACAAGAAGGGTGCGCCACCAACCGAGCTTCCCCTCGACGATGATCCCGTATGCCCAAAGGAACAGCATGTTGCCGGCGAGATGCAACAAACCGCCGTGCAAGAAGTTCGTGGTGACCCACTGAAGGGGATGTAGCCCGTTGCCCAGCTCCAGCGCGAACCCAGACTCGCTCAGCGGACCCGAGAACGGCAGCAAGATCGTGTTGACCACGATCAAGATGACGATCATCACGGGCCAGTGATAAATCGGGGCGTCGGTGCTGTATGGAAAAAACATGAAGATCCAGCCTCGTTCGTTCCGGGAAGATCAACGCCATCATACGACGCGATCGCGGGCCGTCCCAGCGTCGGCCAAGGCGACCAGACGTCGTCCGCGCATCGCCTCGGAGGCGTCGCGATCGATGCGCTCGAAACGTAGCCGGTCCCCCACGGCGCAGGCGAAGTGGCCGGCTTCGAGGTCCACGATCGAACAGGGCGTGCGACCGAGCAGGTGCCAACCTCCGGGCGACTCGCGCGGATAGATGCACGTCTGTCGCCCCGCGATCGCCACCGAGCCGGCCGGCACGCGCACGCGGGGCGAGGCGCGTCGCGCCAGGCCCCGCAACGTATCCGGCAAGGCGCCCGCGTAAGGAAAGCCCGGCAGGAAACCAATGGCCTGCACCACGTATTCCGTGGCCTGGTGGCACGCGATCACATCGTCGATCGAGAGTCCTAACGCTTCAGCGACGAAGGCCAGGTCTTCCCCGTCGTAGAGGACCGGGACGACCAAAAGTCGGGAAGCGTCCGGCGCCCCTTCAATCGCTCGGATGGATCGCAAGGCCCCTTCGAGCGCGTCCAGGTCGAGGGCGTCGGGACCCGCGAAGACGGCCACTTTTTCGTAGGCGACGACCACGTCGGCGACTTCGGGAAGGGCCCGCTCGCGAACGGCCGACGCCCAGGCGACCGCCTCGGACTCACGGAAAAAGACGGCCAAGAAGGCGCGATCACCGAGGGGATGAAGGATCATGGGACCACCGGGTCGCCGCCGCGCGGCGGTGGGTCGTCGAAGTAACGCGGGTCTTCCAGGCCGAAAGCGTCGGCGACCCGGTTGAAGAAGGCGAAGAGGGCCGCGATGTAGACGCACTCGGCGATTTGCGGCTCGGTCCAACCGACATCGCGAAGGCCTTGCACGTCCTCATCGGTGATCTTGTAAGCGTGGCGCGTGATCGTCGCCACGAACCGGAGAAGCGCCCGTTCTGTCTCGTCGATGGGAGCGGCGTCAAGGTCGGCCCGTGCCAGGGCCTCATGCACGGCGCTCTCGGCCCCCTGCGACCGCAGGAAGAACGCATGAGAGCCCGTTCAGTACGGACATCCATTCAAGGCCGAGACATAGGTGGCGATCATCTCCTTCAGGCGCCTGGACAGGTGCCCTTCCGAGAAATGTACGCGCTGAGACATCGCGTCCACGTCGCGGAAGAAGTCGGGGCGGAACGAGAAGCACTTGAGGACATCGGGCACGCGCGGCCGGCCGGGGTTGGCGGCGAACCAGTCGGCATAGGCCGCCGCGAGGTCGCCGGTCGCGTCGGTTTCGTCGGTCCAGTGAAAGCGGGGCATGGGGCTGCTTCTGGGAAAGGGGTTGGCCGCTTATCTCTATGTGCGCTACTTGAGGACCACGGCGGCGAGGCGATCGTTTCGCTGATACGTCCTTCCGGCTTCGTCTCGCTCGGGTTTGGCCGATTTCCTGCTTCCGCCTCGAACGTCGCGCTTGTCCGTTCGCTCGGTTTCTATTGTATCCGGGCGTTCGGGCGACGACGATGGATGCGGCGAGCGGCCTCGCCTACGTAGGGAGACACGCCCATGTTCGTCGCCTTGATCTCCTGTCTCGTCACGTTCCAACAAGAACGCACGGCCGCCGATACGATCACCTTGCGCGATGGGCGCGTGCTTCTCGGTGAAGTCGCTGGTCCCGCGGCGCGAGGTTCGACCTTGATCGTGGCGCGACGGACCCGAGTCGCGGTGGACCTTCCCGATTTGTTCCCGAAATGGCAAGCCCTTGAGGCCCCGCGAACCAAACAAGCGAGGAAGGAACGACTGGATCGTTTGGGACGCTGGGCCAAGGAGCGCGGGACCAAGGCCGGCACGGGCGACCCGATCGCCGATTGGGTCGATCGCGAGTGCCAGGCCCTGCGCGGGCCGTTCGACCCCGGCGAGGCCCCCCTCATGCGGATCACGCTCGCCAAGGGCGAGACCCGAAGCATCGAGCGGCGCGACGAGACCGCTCGGCGCATGCTGCGACAGGCATGGGTCGCCGGTCTCGACGACCCGGAGACGATGACGAAGTCGGACCTGGCGGCGGCGCTCTTCAAGGCCCTTGTGGCCAGGGTCGGTGACGAAATCGCCAACGTCGAGGAACTGCTGCCCTTGCCGATCGAAAGCGATAACGAATGGCTCGTCCGCCGCGCGGCCACCGAACTCGCGTACGATCCAGGACTGCGCCTCCTGCGTTACGAGGGCCTGGTCTTTCCCGAAGACCGCGAAATCGGCCCCGAATTGGCCCAGAAGGCCCTCGCGAACTTGCTCGGAAACTTGCTCGACGACCGACCTGAAAACCAGAACGACCCGCTCGCCGAGCACTTGAAAGAGATCGCGGCGAAGGGCAAGGTGGGGGCGCTCGTCACGCGTCTCGACGGCGGGCCCGACACGTCCATTGAAGTCTCGATGTGGGTCCGAACGCCCCGCAATGGCTGGCGTGTGGCCTTGGTGCGACGCGTGCCGGCGAGCGCTGATCTCGTCCCTCCCAACGCGGGCGACGCGCTGGCCCAAGACCCGCAAGTGAAAGGGGCATTCGCCGCGTTCGAGGCGCTCGGCTTGGGCAAGCTCGGCGACGACGCCAAGCGCCTCGGTCTGCGTTCCGGCGCGGCCGTTGAGAAGGCCCTCGCCGCGGCCCGTTCGGCACTCAAGGAAGACCTGCTGACGCTGGAATTGCCGGTCCGGACCGGAGTGCGTCCCCGGCCCGGACGCGATCAAGGGGCCGAGCGGAAATAAAGTGCCAGGCCGTGCAGGTCGCGCCTCGTCCATTCGTCCGTGACGAAGTCGGGAAGCGGCGCGGCCAAGCGTCCGCCGCGCGTGCCCACCGCGAAGACGTCCGGCGCCTCGTCCCGACCTTCAGCGGCCACGACATTGTAGCGCGGTCCCAAGTAGTATTTGGCCGTTTCGACCTCAGCATTTCGAGCGGGGTCGGCCGAGGCGACCGCCACCACTTCCTGCTTCGTGGGCAAGCCGTGTCCCAACTCGATGGCTGCGGCGCGCCAATCGGCCTTGAGTCCCGGGTCGTAGACCATCGTCGACAGCATCAACGCTGAGAGCCAGCTCGAGCCGACGAGAAGGATGACGGCCAGCGGCAACGGCAAGCGCGCCAGGCCCCTCCCCACAAGCAGCAAGAATGCGGGGGCGACGAATAGCGTGTAACGAGCCGGCCCGAAGATGGGATGGGATACCTGCGAGTATGCATACAACAAGACTGGCGGGACGACGAACCAGGCGAGCAGTCCCCACCATCGGCGCTCCGGGTCGCCGGCCCCGCGCGCTCCGTAGGCGCCGACCGCGATCACCACCACTGCGAGGGCGAGCGAGCGGAAGTCGCCGCCGATGTACTCGATTGGCAGCCCCAGGAGAAACCGCGGCGGCAAACGCCCGACCGCCGATTCAGGTGGGTGGTCGAAGTAGCGTGGGAGCCAAGGGAGGACCGCCAGGGCCACGGCGCCTTGACCGATCAGCCAGGTCTCGAGGCCCCGTCCCGATCGCCAAAAGTATAGGAACGAAAGAGGAACGAAAATTGCCAACATGAACAAACCAAGTGGATGACAATAGAAAACCAAGACCTCGAAGATCATCATGAAGACCCATTCAAATCGTCGAGATCGCGGGAGCGTCAGAAGCCACCACAACACGCAAGAGAGGAACGTGAGAAGCGCGTACATGCGAACTTCTTGGGAATAGCGCACCAGGGCCGGGCAGACGGCCGCCAGCCAGCCCGCGAAGAGCGCGGTCCGCTGGTCGAAGACGGCCCGGCCGATGAGATAGACAAAAACCACCGTCGCCAGGCCGAAAGAGGCGCTGAAGGCCCTGGCCCGCCATTCGGTTGGTCCCACCAGTTTGAGCCATCCTTGCAGGGCCAGCGGGTGGAGCGGCGCGCGGGTGGCGTCGATCTCTCCCAGCATTCTCAGAAGTCCCATCGGGTCTGGACTCGTGGCCAGGCGCATGGAGACGACCTCGTCGTACCAGAGGCTGGGCCTTCCGAGTTGGTAAAAGCGCAAGCCGGCCGCGACCGCCATGATGAGGGCCAGGGCCACGCATGACAGAGGTTGAGCCTTCCAGGCACCTCGGGTATCTTCGGGGCCGATGAAGCGAGGAGGAGTGGGTCCGGCGGTCGAGGCGCTTGTCGTCTTCGCCCCGTTCAAGGGAGCGTCATTCATGGGTTTGTTCACGGGCAAGACGGGCCTCGTCCTCGGGGTCGCCAACGAATATAGCATCGCCTGGGCGATCAGCGAGAAACTCCTCGCCGAAGGGGCCGAACTGGGCTTCACGCACTTGCCCGGCCCCAAGATGGAGCGCCGGGTGCGCAAGCTGGCCGAGCCCATCAACGCCAAGGTCATCACGCCGTGCGACGTGCAGAAGGACGAAGAGATCGCCGCGGCCTTCGCGGTGGCGGGCGCGACCTTCGGCAAGCTCGATTTCGTCTTGCACTCGATCGCCTACGCCCCCTTAGAGGACCTGAAGGCCCCCTATTTCCAGGCCAGTCGAGAGGGGTTCAAGACGGCCATGGACATCAGCGTCTATTCTCTCGTCTCGGTGGCGCGCCACGCGGCGCCCGTGATGACCGACGGCGGCGCGATCCTCACGCTCACGTATCTCGGCGGCGAGAAGGTGGTCGCCGGCTACAACCTGATGGGTGTTTGCAAGGCGGCCCTCGATGCGACGGTGAAGTATCTGGCCTATGACCTCGGACCCAAAAAGATCCGGGTGAACGGCCTTTCGGCGGGCCCAGTGAAGACGCTCGCGGCGTCGGCCGTGGGCGATTCCGACAAGCTCGCGGGGCTCTACGAAGCGGTCTCGCCACTCGGTCGGAACATCACGCGCGAGGAGGTCGGCTCGGTGGGGATGTTCCTGCTTTCCGACCTGGCCAGTGGCATGACCGGCGAGATCACGCACGTGGACGCCGGCTACAACGTGATGGGCTCGCCCGGTCGGGCGATCGAGGCGGCCCGCGAAGGGAAGGTCTGAAGGGGCCCCTTCATGGGCAAGGCCGCCACGCGGGTCGGCATCGGCTTGGTGTCGCGCGACGGCCGCTATCTGGTGCGCCGGCGTGCCGCCGAGCCGCTGGCCGGATACTGGGAGTTCCCAGGCGGCAAGTGCCGTGAGGGTGAAACTCCCCGCGAGGCCGCCGCGCGTGAATGCCACGAGGAACTTGGACTTGCGGTCGTGGTGGACGAACGTCCGCGATACGTCAAGGTCCACGAGTATGCTCATGGCCTGATCGAATTGCACTTCTTTGACGCCGGCCTGGCGGACGATCGCGATGGGCCCGACGTGGCGCGAGGGTTCCACTGGGTCGCCTCGGCGGAGTTGCCTTCGTACGCGTTTCCCGAGGCGAATCGCGACGTCGTGGCCGAACTGGCGGGCCACCAAGAGGATGCTTGCCCGGCCCTACTCCGAAGTCAGGCATCCCGAAAGAAGACCTCGACTTGATCGTCCAGTCGAAGCGGCCCCGCAGGGAAGGGCCTTCATGCGGACTGGGAGTGGAGTTCCGATCAAAGCTCGCCGGCCAAGTCGTCGAGTCGGCGCGCCAGGTCGGCGCGGTCTTTCTCCGTGAGCGCGCCGTCTTTGCGGACGATGTCCGCTACTTTCTTGCAGAATGTGCTCGCATCGACCGGGGCGACCTGGCGGATGGTTCGCCCTGTCTGCTCCACGATCTCCTCGGCGGTCTTGGCCGGGTCTTCTTTCTTCGCGGCCTCTCCCGATTTTTTGAGTTCGTCGCCCTTCAGGGGCTCGGCGATTCGCGCCTTCTTGCGTGGCTGCAAGACCCTCGCATCGGCCGAGAGCGACTGGTAGCGGAAGACCAGTTCCTGGGCCACGGCCTCGGGCGTGTAGCGGGCCGCAGGGTCGACCTGGCTCTTCTCGGCGCAGCCGCTCGCCAGGCCGATCGCCACAACGGATAATGCGTGTCGTAAAATGGTCATTACAAAATACCGTGTGGATGAAAGAGGGCACCGGCCCACCGTGAGCGGTGGGCGGTGCCTTCACACTCGCGCCGCGCCTCGTTTTCAGAATGCGTCGGCCGAGACGATTTCGCCGCGCGACCGTGTGCCCAGGGCCCACCAGGCATCAAGGTTCACCGTGTTCTTGATGAAACGGACCGAGCCGTCCATAAGGGAGACGTTGACCCCGCCGGGGTGGTTGCTGGTCGGGTTCATGGCGCTGTCCCCCTCGCTACATCGGAACGTGTTGGTGTAGTACGTGTTGATCGGGGCCGAGTTGGGAGGTAGCAAGTGGGCGTAAACGTGGCGTTGCCAGGCGTCGGTGTAGGCCCAGGTGTGTCCTTTGTAGATGCTCCACTGGGCCCAGTTTCTCGCGTTGGCGAGGCCATCGCGCACGACCAAGATGGCCGGGACGTCGGTCTGTTCCACGAGGGCGGCATTGGTGTAATTCAGCAAGCGGCGCTTGTCGTTGGAGTTGCCGGAACCATCATTTGTGAGCGACTCACTCACCGCGGCGGTGTTGGACGTCCCGTCGGTGATGCTCGCGATGGTGACGGTGACGTTCGTCGTGGCCGCGTAGGCGGCGCTCCGGCAAGAGCCTTGCTGCACGTACATGCGGTCCATCGAGATGATGCCCTGAAGGGGCGGCACATTGCCGCCGTTGGGCGGGTCGCCGGGCAAGAGCACATTGCGTGGGTGGGCCGTGTTGCCCACGTAATTGAAGTTCCCACAGCGATACGAGGCCGTGCCATCACCCGAGGCGGTGTTGATCAGACCGTCGGACGGGCATAAGTAACTGTTGACCGTCGTGCGGATCACGGTCGAATCGGTGGGACTCGGGCCGGTGATGGGTCCACTGTAGGCCCATTCCTGAGTGTAAGAGAAGTTCAAGCTGTTGAAGAGCGACGACTGCTCCATGAACGGCAAGATCGCGGTGAGCCAGGGGTGGTCCCCCGCGTAGCCGCGCGTGCGGTCGCCCATTTCGTAGGAGTAACGATACTGGTGCAGTGGGGTTGACCCGAACGTCTCGGTGTAATTCACAATGGCCAGGGTGATTTGCTTGAGGTTGTTCGTGCATTGAATGCGGCGCGCGGCCTCGCGCGCCTGCTGGACCGCCGGAAGCAGCAACGCAATCAAGACGCCGATGATCGCGATCACGACCAGCAACTCGATCAGCGTGAACCCTCTCCGGCCAAGACGCGAGCTCATGTTGGGTCCTCAAGAAGGACGAAGATCGGGCCCCACGGCGACCTGGGTGAGTCCAAGCGCGGCTGGTCGCGTGGGGTCCGTGTCGAGGCGTTCGCCATGCGCGGAGCAACCAGCGCCCTCGACGAGGACGATTCTGATCTCTAGACGCGAGCGCCGAATGAAGAAGCGACGATCTTCGCGCGTAGCTTGGCGAGGTGATCGAAGGAGACGGCGACAAAGAGACCTTGCGCAGGTGATGTCCGGTCGCCTAGGTCCACGATCAACTTGGGCCCATTTCGAAGGTGATGGGAAGGCCCTTGGTGGAAGTCCACCCCTTCGGGATCGCCGGTGCGTCCTCCAAGCCGATTGGACTTTGAGAATCACCGTCGAGGCCCCACTCGCCTTTGTCCGTTCTCCGCCGGTTTGCGGATGAAAAGGCGTGCGAACAAACGATCAAACTAAGAAGGCCCTCCACCTCGAACCGAGGAGACGACGATGAACACGTTCTCACGTACTTTTGCCCTGTGTGGGTCCTTGGCGTTGGTCCCGGCCCTGAGCGCTTCGGCCCAATATGCCGTGACGGCCCCCGGTCCCGCTTATGGCATTCCCTGGACCTACCAGACGGCCGGCAGCACCGCCCCCGGAGACATTGCCCGCGGACTGGGCGTCTTCGCCGAAGGCTACGGCCACTTCCTGGTGAACCAGGCGGTCGCCGGTCGCATCCAAGACGACCGCGCCCGGGCCAACTTCGAGTATCAATCGGCCGTGGCCCGGTCGCTCCTGCAGGAGGGGATGGCCCGCAGGCAAGCCGCGAAAGAGCGAAACCTCGCGGCGCTTCGGGCCCTGGAACAGCAAAAGGGCCGCTATCCCACCCGCGACGACATCAACCGGGGCGACGCCATCAACCTCCTCTTGCGTGATTTCGCCGACCCGGCCATGGAACTGCACATGATGAAGATGGACGACGTCCGACTCGACGCGAAGCTGGTCCGGTCATTACCGCTGCACGCCCCGGCGATCGGCTTGACGGTTCGCCTGGCCGACTCCCAACTGCCCGCGGAATTCGTGCGCAACGTGATCGAGTCGGACCCCTTGCGTTACTCGGCCTTTCAAATGGACATGGGCGAGGGCAAGACCATCCCGCTGGCGGCCTTCATCGAGTTCCTGAACGCCTTCGAACTACGGATGGGAAAGGCCGATCGACCCGACGAACGCCTGGCCCACGAGGCCCTTTACCGCAAGCTGCTGGACGCTCGGCCGATGCTGATGCGGAAGCCGCGCGAGATCGACGCCAGGCCCAGCGGGATCGCGTCGGCCCGACCGATCCGACCCTCGGCCGCCCCGCAAATACCCTGAAGGCCGCTCAAAGGCCGTGAGGAGTCTCCACGGACGCCCCTCACGGCCCATGCACTTGCTTCGATGTCGAACGACATGCAAGTCTCGACCCGCCCACGTTCGACGGTCGACTCGGCTTCGACTTGATTATGTCAATACGGCTTCAATGACGTGTCCATGAACATCAGTCAAGCGTCTTTCAATCCCGTTGAATCGATAGGTCAAACGCGTGTGGTCGATGCCGAGCAGATGCAGGATCGTCGCGTGGAGGTCGTAGACTTCGAGCACCTCCTCGACGGCCCGATGACCGAACTCGTCGGTGGCCCCGAACGAGAAGGCCCGTTTCACGCCCGCGCCGCAGAGCCAGGCCGTGTAGCCGGAAGGGTTGTGGTCGCGGCCTTCGGTCCCTTTTTGGAAGGTCGGCATGCGACCGAACTCGGTCGTCCAAACGACCAGTACGTCGTCGAGAAGGCCGCGCGCTTCGAGGTCGCGAATCAGGCCCGCGAGCGGTTGGTCCAGGATCGGGCCGTGTCGATCGTAGTCACTCTTGATTCGTCGGTGGCCGTCCCAGTTCAGGTTCCCCTCGCCCATCGCGAAGGCCCCGTTGAAGAGGGTCACGTAGCGCACCCCGCGCTCCACCAAACGTCTGGCCAACATGCAATTCCGGCCGAAACCCGCCTTGATCGGGTTGGCGTCGTCGAGGCCGTAGAGGGCCCGGGTCGACCGGGTTTCGCCGTTCAGGTCGGTCACCTCCGGCGCGGCGAGTTGCAGGCGTGCCGCCAACTCATAACTCTCCATCCGCGCGGCCAGATCACTGTCGTCCGGGTACTTTTTCCTATGTTCGTCGTTAAGTCGCGCGAGCAGTTCGCGCGCGGCCTTGTCGGCGTCGGCGGAGACCTTCGCCGGTCGCGCGAGGTGCGGCAGGGGACGATCCGCGCCCAGCGGCGTGCCTTGGAATTGACCGGGCAGGAACCCGCTGGACCAGTTCGCGGGCCCTTGCTGGGGCACGCCGCGCGGGTCGGGGATGGCGACATACGCAGGCAAGTCCGCATTCTCGCTGCCCAGGCCGTAGGAGACCCAGGCCCCGATTGAGGGGAAGCCTTCGCGCGTGGAGCCGGTCGAGAGGAAGACTTCGCCCGGCCCGTGCGTGTTGGTGCGTGAGGTCAGGGAATGGAGGAAGCAGAGGCGGTCCACCACGCCGCCGATTTCGGGGAGGAGGTCGGAAGTCATCTTGCCCGACTCTCCGCGCGGCCGGAACTTCCACGGGCTACGCGTGAGGGCCCCATTCTCGCCTTGAAACGTGATCAACTTGTCCACACCGGGCATCGGCTCGCCGTGGCGACGCTCCAGTTCCGGTTTGTGGTCGAACGTGTCGACGTGGCTGACCGCCCCCGTGCAAAAGACCTGAATCACGCTCCGAGCGCGGGCCCGATGATGCCGACGGTCCCCGGCCAAGGCCCCGGACGCTCCCAAGAGGTCGACAAGCGCGATCGCGGCGAGGCCGTCGGCCAGGCCCGCGAGGAAGCGGCGACGGTCCAGCAATCCCAACCCGACCGGCGTGAGGACCGAGTGCGCGGCCATCGGCGAGCACCTCATCCAATCAAGGAAGAAACAGAAACTCATTCGTATTGAAGAGCACGCGCGCGAGGTTGGCTAGACCGAACGATTCGACGAATTTCTTCGCGGAGAGCGCTTCGTCGTCCGTGGGCGTCCGGCCGAGAACGCGCTGAAAGGCCCGTTGTACTTGGAGGCCCGGATCGTCGCCGACCTCGCGCGAGACACGCTCGGCGAGGGCCTCGCACTGGCCCATCAGGAAGGCCCCGTTGAGGAGGTTGAGGGCCTGAAGGGGGGTCGTCGAGCGTTCGCGTCGAGGCGCGACGAGGGCCGCGTCGGGGCAGTCGAATCCGCCGAAGACCGGGTCGAGTTGGCCTCGGGGCCGGAACTGGTAGACCATCCGCCGCCACGAGGCCGCGCCTGGGTCGGTCAAAGGTGTGAACACAACCACATAATTCGTGTTTGGTTCCCAAACCGAGTAGCCTGGTCCGCCCATCCGGCGATCGAGTCGTCCGCACGCGACGAGCAAGCCGTCGCGGATCGCTTCGGCTTCCAGGCGTCGTGGTCTCATGCGTGCCAGAAGGCGGTTCGCGCTGTCGACCTCGATCGCGCGGGCCTCACCGAGCGACGATTGCCGATAAGTCGCCGATGTGACCATCAAACGGTGGAGGGGCTTGAGTCGACCGCCTTCCTCGCGGAAGCGGGCGGTCAGCCATTCCAATAGTTTGGGATGGCTCGGTCGGTCGCCTTGCGAACCGAAGTCGCCCGGTGTGGCCACAAGTCCGGCGCCGAAGTGGTGCATCCAGAGCCGATTCACCAAGACCCGCGCGGCGAGCGCGTTCTCGTTCCCGCCCAGCCAGTCGGCCAAGGCCAAGCGGCGATCGGGATCGGTGCTGGCTGCTTCAAGGACCACGGAACGGCCCAGGTTGAGCGGGGTCGCGGGCGCGACCTCGGCCGCTGGACGCATCGGGTCGCCGCGAGTGAGGACGTGCGTTGGTCCTGGATTGGGCTGAAACCTCCCGGCATATACCTTCATCGCGTCGCCGAGGTTCGCGAGTTCGGTCTCGGCGGCCTCGATCTTGCTTCGCATTTCAGCCAACTCAGCCGGAGGCGGGGTGCCGGGCGCCGCGCGATCGTCGCTCGAAGCGACCACCGTGAAGGGTCCTTCGGGGCAGGGGGCCGCTTCGACCCGATAGGTCTTCGCCAGGCGATCGGCGTACTTCGCCTCGCGGTCGCGGGCCCAGGTCACGCGGTTGATGACCTCCGTCTTGGCCAGCGTCACCTCGACCCAGCCGCGACCGCGTTCGGCCGAGATCCAGCTTCGACCATTGCCGAAACGGCCATCGTTGAGATGTTCCAACGTGTGGAGCGGATTGTTGGGAAAAACCGACGACGCTCGCGCGGTCGCACCCGCGGCGCCGAGCGCCACGTTGCGGCGTTCGTCCGCGGCCGTCCAGATTTCGAGTTCGTCGATGCACGGTTCAAGGCCGTCGGTGGTCGCTTCGATCGTCATCCTCACCACCCGCGCCGCGACGGGCTGGAACTTCTCGGTGTTGCCGCGGGCGTCGACCGCGAGACGGTTCGGTGTCGTGTTTCCAGGTTGGGCCAAGGGTACTCGTTTTTCGAGGTCTTCTTTCCATCGCGTCAGGTCCCGCGTCACGATCGCCCTGCGCGCGGCGCGGGATTCGGCGTCGGGAGCGGGCAGGTCGCGTTCGGCGTGCTCCATGCCCGCGAAGATGGCCGCGAGTGCGTAGTAATCGCGCTGCGAGATTGGGTCGAACTTGTGATCATGACAACGCGCGCATTGAAGCGACAAACCCAGGAAGGCGATGCCCGTGGCGGCGATCAAGTCGTCGAGGTCGTCGGCGCGTTGCTGCTTGCGGCCCGCCTCGGCCTGATTGCCGACGACGTCGTGCGTGCCCGCGACGAGGAAGCCGGTGGCCGCCTTGGTGAGGCCGTCGGCGTCGGCGAGTTGGTCGCCCGCGAACTGCTCGTGGACAAATCGCTGGAAAGGTAAATCTTGATTGAAGGCGCGAATGACCCAGTCGCGATAAGGCCAGGCGTTGGGCCGCAACTGGTTTGTCTCATATCCGTGGCTCTCGGCGAACCGGGCGACGTCGAGCCAGTGGCGTCCCCAGCGCTCGCCGTAAGCGGGGTCGGCGAGCAAGCGGTCCACCCATCGTTCATACGCATCGGATGAAGGATCGCGCAGGAACTCTTCAATGTCTTCAGCGCTTGGGGGCAAGCCGGTCAAGTCCAGGCAAAGGCGGCGCAAGAGTGTCCGACGGTCGGCCTCAGGTGCGGGAGTAATCGCATGTTCATCGAGTTGATTGAGAATGAATCGATCGATGGCGTTACGGGCCCAGGTCGGGTCGCGAACGTCCGGCACTTCGACCGCCCGGACCGGCTGAAAGGACCAGAAATCGGGACCGGCCTTGAGGGGACGAAGGCCCCCTTCCGGATAGGGCGCACCGGCCTTCAACCAAGCGTCCAGGGCCATGCGGTCGGCCGCGCCTAACGCCTGGCCGGGCGGCATCTCGCCTTCGTGGACCTTCTCCGCGAGAAGGCTCGCACCCGGGTCGGCCTCATCGAAAGCGGGACCGCCTTCGCCACCTTGCAGCAGCCTCGATCGCTGGGTGAGGTCGAGACCCCCCTTGGCCTTGGGAGGAGCATGACAATTCAAACACTTCCGCTCCACGACACGGGCGCCATCGTCGGCCGCGTGGACATGGCCCACGAACACGCAAACCCAAAGGAGCGGCACCAGCCCTAGAGATGTATGGAAATCAAACATGACCAAACCCTTTCCAGGAAATCCGGCTCGCTCCGCCGAGTGTACCGCATCGCCGGGCCCTTGTGAGGTTGTTCCGGCTGTGAGGGAATGGCCCCACAAAGACACAAAGAACACATAGAAACAGGATAATAAATAGCCGAATCAAATGCCCTGTAATAAATCGTAGTAAAGCTTACTTCTCTTTTCTTCTTCGTGTACTCTGTGTCTTTGTGGGGCGATTTCCCGACCCCCCGGAAAAAAGACAACGAACCCGTTTTCGGGCCCTTATCTCGCTCTCTCACAACGACTTCCGCTAAACACAAAATGGGTAACC
>CALLYK010000439.1 GCA_937858365.1 uncultured Isosphaeraceae bacterium
TTGTCGAGCGGGCGGTAAGAACCATCGGCCAGGGCCCGCCACTGGGAGCGGTAGCGGTCTCTTTCCTCCACGGTCAGCAGCGGGTTCATGATCGTGAGGGAGGCGATCGTGATTTTCGCGTCCCGGGCCTTCTGGGCCAGGCGGGCGACGCGCTCGGGGTCGCGCTCATGGTCGGGAGTGTCTCCCAGGAGCACGATCATTTTGCCGGCGAGTTCCCCGGCGCGGCCCTTGGGCCAGGCGAGGTGGGAGAGGGCCGCGACCGGGTCTCCCTCGGGCGCGGGCAAGGCCACGGAAATCCCTTCCAGGGGCCGTTCGCTCATCGAATTGTCGCGGTAGTTCGAGCGCTGGACCTTTTCCAGGACCTTGGCGAACTCCGCGGGGGCCACGAACCCGGTCGTGATCCGCGTGAGGAACTCGAAGCCCTCCGGATTGCCGTCGTTCCGCCGGTCGCGATACTCGACGAGGGCGAGATGCAGGCGGACGTCGGCCCGAGCGGACGCCTCTTGGGCGATCCGACGAGCGACTTCCTTGGCCTTGTCGATGGAAGGCTGCATGGACGGAGAAGTCGCCAGGACGATCGCGACGTAAAGGTCGCGGAGGGCGTCCGCGTCGGCGTCCGAGACGCGCACGTCGGGCGCTGGGGCCCCTTCGCGCACGAGGGTGGCCACCTCGAAGATGGTCCTCTCGGGGCCCGACGGCTGGGGGATCGACTCGGCCCGGAGGACTGGCCAGCCCATCGGCGAGTCCTTGTCGGTCTCGTTCTGGTGGAGCGCCAAGCGCGGACAAGGTTCGAGTGAGGCGTGGGACTCGCATTGGCGTTGGGCCAGGTACGCGAGAAGGCACGACCGCTCGATGAAAAAGGCCGCGTCGGACGAGACCGGCCGGACCATCAGCCGGGTGTCCCAAGGAATGAGAGCTGAGGCCGGAAGCCAGCCGGTCACGCGGCCGTCGGGCGGGCCGACGCGCAGGGCCTCGGCGGATTCCTCATAGACATAAGCGATTGAGTAAAGGCCCACCTCGGGACCCAAGGCGTTGCCCCCGGCGGGTGCGTCGTGGTGTCTCAGTCCCGGCTCGCGTACCAGGACCTTGCGGCGTAGGCCGTTGGTCGTGCGAAGGATGCCGTCGGTGGGCGGCGGCTCGGGGGCTGACTTCGGGGTTGGTTTCTCCCTCGATCGGTCCTCGCCGGGCGGTGAGGTCTCACTGATCTTTGGGCCTTCGTTTTGTAGGCGGCCCCGACCGTGTCCCCAGGAGGCGAGTCCGAAGAGCCCGCCAAGACCCAGCAGCAACACATAAGTGACCGGCATTCGATAGAAGGCTGGCATGACGCGCTTCCACATGGCAAGGTCGCTGAGTTCAGTCCCCTCGGACCTGATTTCATGGTACGCTGGATGGGAAAACCCCGACAACCGGGACGACCCGTCTATTCCATGTTGATCCTTTGGGAGTGACACCGTGAGACCGCGCAACTTCTTCGTTTTGGCGGGGGGATGGGTGTTCGCCACACTCTGCCAGGCGAGCCAGGGACCCGGTGCGATCGAGCTGAGACGCTTCGACGGCGTGGCCACCCTTGTGCGCAATCCCGGGCCTGGCGTTGAGTTCTACCGCCTCGACGTGGTGGCGCGCTGGGACCGATCGTTGCCCAAAGACCGCTCCCGTTACTTATTGCGGGTGACATTGCCCGACGGCCGCGTGGAAACGCAGGGCCTGGGGCCCGACCAGGGGCCTGGCGCCCCGGACTTGAGCGTCCTCGTACCGCGCGATTCGGTCCGCAATCTCGTTCCTTCGGCCGTTCGGGTCACCGTGCAGGTGATCGACGCGACAACGAACACGGCCGCGAGCAATGCCTTGCTCGCCACGATCGAGCAGTTCCCGGCGATCCGGACCGGCGTGGTCGATCATCGGCCCTTCGGCTGGGGCCGGCCGATGCGCGCCGACGCGGCCGGGGTGGTCGCGCTGCCGAACCCGGGACCCGACGGACTCGAGTTCGTGCGGGTCTCGACGGGTCCATCCGGGCGGGCGGTGTTCATCGCGAAGTCGGAGGTCTCCAACTCCCAGATGAGCAAGCGGGTCCAGGACAAATACGATCCTAACGAGGCCCTGGGCGAGAACTTCGTCCTTAACAAGCCCAATCAACCCGCGTTCAAATTGACGCCTCGGCTGGCCAAGCTCTACCTGGCGGCGATCTCCAACGAGGGCCTCACGTACCGGATGCCGACCAAGACGGAGTGGCTCGCGGCGGCTCGGGGCGGGCGGGCCGACGGATTTTGGTGGGAAGGGGACAAGGTCCCGCCCTCGTCGGCGAATTTCCTGGGGACCGAGGAGGGGGTCCTGGAAGGCGACACGACCGCCGCCGTTCAACCTCCGTACTCGGAAGGCAAGTTCCAGGCCAATCCGTTTGGTCTCTTTCATGTGTTCGGCAACGTCGCGGAGTGGGCCACGACCGACCAGGCGGACACGTTCGCCCGCCTCGGCGGCCATTTCCGGACCGACCCTAAGGGTGCGGGGTTTCTCGCGGAGGTCTTCGAGATGACCGTGAAAGGCGAGGACGAACTCGGCCAAGCCGACGACTCGGGCCGCCTCTTCGTGGGTCTCCGACCCGTCCTGGAGCTGGACGACGCATCGGGCCGCGCCGCCATGATCGACGCCTTCGCCGAGTCCAAGGAATTGGGCGAGATCGTCGTCGACTTTGACGCGCGGACGGCCGTCGCCAAGCTCACCGGGACGGCCCCGGACAACCGGGCCAGACGCCTGGCCGACAAGAAGTTGCGGGCCCTCTGGTTCATCGCGGCCGTGGACAATCAGGTCCAAACCCCGCCCGCCGAGACCATGAAGCTGGCCATCCTAGGCGACGTGACAGGGCCGGCCACTCGAAAAGTGGTCCTGGGTCGCTGGACCGATTTCGTCAAAGTGGCGACGCGCTGGGCCGATGAGTTGCCCGTGACCGGCTCGACCTGGTACACCAACGTCTTCTTACCCAACGGATCGGTGATTTCCCACGTTTTGCCCGAGTTCAAGCAGGGACCCGAAGGCCGCGCGACGATCGTCGTCCCGGTGACGGACCCTCGTGGCGCGGGCGTGGCGGAGGGGGGGCCGGTGCAGTTGGCCCTGAGCCTCGGGGCGCCGGCCACGAGCATGAGCGACCCGAGGATCGTCAGCAACGTGCAGACGATTCGGTGGTTGCCGGCCAATCCGGTCCCGAACGAGCGCACTCTTAAATTCGAGGAATGAGCACCAAGAGGGGGCCGCGATGGCCGAGGCGAGTATCACTCCGAACCCAGTGGTCCCTCGGGCCCTGGGGGTCATGCACCTCATTTCGGCCGTCGTGGGCGGCGGGCTGACGGTCCTCTTCGGCCTTTACTTCGTGGCCATTCCCGCCTTCTTCGGTTGGGTCCAGCAGAACGTCGCCGCTCGGACCGCCCAAACCCAGGCGTCACGGCAGTCTCGCCTGGATGACGTCAAGAAACAGCTTGAGGAGACCACCGAAGAGCGGCTCATCGAACAACTGACCGAGACCAAGGTCGAGATCGAGGTTGAACTCGAAAACCCAGCACCCGAGTTCCAACTCACCACGTTCGGGATGGGAACTCCCCCGGTGGCGGGCCCGCTCGGGTTTCAGGTCTTCAGTGGGGTCTTTCTCTTCGGCCTGATGGGGGTCGCGGGCATCGGCTTGCTGATGCTGCGGAGATGGGGCCGCGCCCTCGCGGTCATGACGGCGTGGCTCTTCCTGGTCCAAGTCATCACGACGAACCTGGCCATCGCCCTGGTCGCGGCCCCGGCGATGGCCAACGGCGTGCGCGGCGAGATGTCCGCCTGGTACGAGAACCACCCGCCGAAACCCAGCGAGGAAGGGGGACCACCCCCCCTCACCGCGGAGGAGCTTGGTGCCTCAACCCAGCGCTTGATCGTGGCCAACGCGATCGGGTTGGCCGTCTTCGGCTCGCTCTATCCGGCGTTGACGATCTGGCTGCTGGGTCTTCCCCAAAACAAGGCCGCCTTCACCCGCCGAAAAGCGGCGCTCGTCGAGGACGATCAGACATGAGTCTTCCCCTGGAAGCCGGCTACGTCATCCCCAAGCCGCAAACGGCACGGGTCTTCGGGATGCTCAATGTCCTCTACGGGACGGTCCTGATGGCATGGGCCTATTCGACCGTGCTCATGCTGATGTTCGCGCCGGTCGGCGAGGCCCTCTTGTTGACCTTCATGGGCCAGATCGGCGAGACGGTCCGAGTCCAGGCCGCCAATCGCGAGCGCGTCATGGAACGTCTCCTGGAGCTGTCCGAGACCGAGGTCCAGAAGGCCAAGTACCAGGCCCGGCTCGACGAGGCGCGGGCCATGCCGAAACCGGACTTCAGCGAGTTCGGCACGGGCATGGAAGTCTTGCGCGAACCCGCGTTCAAGGTGTACTCGCTGGCCGAGGTCGTGCTGGGGGCCCCCATCGCCGTGATGATCGTGGTCTCGGGCGTGGGGCTGATCGGCTTGCGCGAGGGTTCACGTAAGCTGGCGATCGTCTCCTCGGCCCTCAAGGTGGTGACGCTGGTCGTTCTGCTCGTCTACGCGATGCTGGTGGTCTATCCGATCCAGAATCGGATGGCGATGAAGCAGCTCCAGGCGCAGGCGAAGTTCCAGGCCAGCCTGAACCCACGCGCGGGGGCCGTCAATCCGTTCTCCTCGCCGCAGGTCTTGGCCTTGATGTCGGGCTCGACCATGGTCACTGGTTTTTTCATGTACGCCCTGATCGGCGCCTATCCGGCGGTCGCCTTCTTCATGCTCAGGAAGCCCGCTGTGCGGGCCGCGTTCTTGCCCGCTGTCACGGTGGATGAGGCCCAGGGGACCGACCCATCGTGAACGCCCTCGAAGTGGCCGTGGGGCCCTTGGCGGCACCGGAATGTCGACGCGCGGTGGGCCGGGGCTGGTTGGTCTTGGTCCGCTCGCTCTCGGCCTTGGCCTTGATCGGTGTCGTGGTCGTGGCCGTGTTGGTCTGGGGCATGCTGGCCAACGGCGACCCGACATTCAACCCCGACTCGACGATCCGCATTTCGCTCTTCGTCATCGAGGGGATGGCCATCGTCTTCGGCCTGGTCTTGGCGCCCGCCTTGCTGGCCGGGAGCCTGGCCGGCGAACGCGAACGAGGGGCCCTGCCCCTGCTCCTGACCACCAACGTCACCCCCCGCGAGATCGTCCTGGGGCGTGTGCTGGGCAAGCTGAGTCAGGTCGTGATGGTCCTCCTGGGGGGCCTGCCAGCCTTGATCTGGGTGGGGACCTTGGCGGGACTGGACCTGCTGGGTCTGGTCACGCTCCTGACTTTGCCCCTGACCGTCGCCCTCGGGTTGGGTGGGCTCTCGGCCGCGGCCTCCGTGATGTCCAATCGCGGACGCGACGCCCTGATCAGCGTCTATCTCATCGTCGTCCTGGTCCTGCTCAGCCAACTCTTGATCGGTCTCTTTCCCGTCCTTGAACCGCTCTCGCTGGTGAACCCGCTGAGCGGCGCGACCCTTGGTCCGATGATCATCGAAGGCCGTTTGGGCCTGGCCTGGGTGACGATCCTCATTTGGGCCGTTCTGGGCGTTTTGGGGTTGGTCGTCGCGGCCTGGCGACTCCGGCCAAGTTGCATCGGCCGTCTGAGTGCGGCCTCCCGGCGCGAGGCCGGCGGTCGCGGGGTCTACGTCCCGGAGGTGGGCGAGCGGCCCATGCTGTGGAAAGAGCTGTTCATCGAAAGGGCCAACACACTAGGCCGTTTCGGGGCCGTCATCGGGGTCTTCCTGGTCTTGTATCTGGGTCTGGGAAGTGTCGTCCTGGGCGGTGCTGTGGCCTGGTTTCAGTGGACCCGTCCGGACTCGACCTGGGGGGCTCGTCTCTCGGCCCTGATGAGCTGGCTCTACACGGGCGGCGCGGCCACGACGATCGGCTTCCTCATCGAGGCGATCGTCGGCCTACGCGCCGGAGTGACGATCGCTTCGGAGCGTGAACGCAACACTTGGGACGCCCTGCTCACCAGTCCGCTCGACGGTCGGGCGATCGTCAACGGCAAGTTGTGGGGCAGCCTCTACGCCCTGAAGTGGCTCTTCCTCGCGGTACTCGTCGCCTGGACGACCTCCGTCGCCGTGGGGGCGATGGGGGTAAGAGAATACGTCTCGGGCCTAGTCCTTGTGCTGACGGTCTCGGCCTTTCTGGCGGCGATCGGCGTGCGCCTCTCGCTGGCCACGGCCACGGCGACCCGCGCCATGTCGCTGACGATCGGCGCTTGGCTCGCGGCGGGCATCGCCATCTTCGTTGTCTCGTGGGTGATCGCGCTGACATTGGCCCTCTTTTGGTTGTTCTGCGTTTGGATGGCCGTGCAGATGCAACTGGTGTCTGTGGCGGGCGGGCCGTGGGCCCCGATCAGTCTCATGGACCTCCAGACGGTGCTGGCGGCCGGGCTCTACCTCCTGGCCACATCGATGGTGGCCACGGAGTCGCGGCTCCGCTTCGACCGGATCGCTGGACGCATGGCGGGCGACGAGGCGCAAGTGGCCGTGGACGAAATGCTCCACGGCAAGCCCCTGGCGCCCGTGCGCATCCCCGGCTTCGATGGCCGTGCCACCGGCAAGGTCGCCGCCATCCCAGAGCCGACCGACGTCGCGACGTGAACTGACGGGGCCCTTCGGGACGGTCGGATCAACCGAGGGCTCGCCCATTGACTCACTCTTGCGCGCCCGTTATGACTCATGGGCGGTCGCGCGAGCCATATCCCTTTTCCCTTCCGTCCAGAGCTCGGCGACGAGCGGGTCCCGTTCTCATTCGCATTGCGGAGGTGACCTCATGACTGCCCTTTCGCGGCGTTGTTCGGCATTCACTCTGATCGAGCTCCTGGTCGTCATCGCCATCATCGGCGTCCTGATCGCCTTGCTCTTGCCGGCCGTCCAGCAGGCCCGCGAGGCCGCGCGCCGGACGCAATGCAACAACAACCTCAAGCAGCTTGGCCTGGCCGCGATGAACTACGAGTCGGCCCACGGCTGCTACCCCCCGGGAAGCATGGGCGGCGGAATGCTGGGCAACCAGAACTTCGGCACGGTCGCGAACGTTCGCTGGAACGACCCGAACGTGGGCACGTGCTGCCCCTGGGGTCACTACAGCTGGGCCTTCTACGTCTTGCCCTTCGTCGAGCAACAGTCCCTCTACAACGCGGTGAACAACGTCCTGCCGATGTACGCCTTCTCGGTGCTCGAGAACTCCAACCAGAACGGCACGCCAGCGGAAAGGGCTGGTCCCAACCCACCCGGGACGCTCGGCGCGAACACGCCCCAGGCCCTGGCCAACTCCACCGCTGCCTTGATGACACCCAACTCATTTATCTGCCCATCGGCGACACGTCCGAGCCTCACGCAGTTCCCCCGCGAGCACAAGGACTACGCGATCAACGGCGGCACGGGTGTCGATTGCTGCATGGAGCGCAACAACAGCGGCGGCGGCAGCGGACGACTCAACGACGGCGTCGGCGCCGTGAATTGGGTCAATCGCATCACCGACATCAAGGACGGCACGACCAACACGTTTCTCTTCCTCGAGAAAGCGGCGTGGGGCAGTCAGAGCTGGCTCTTCAAGAACTCGGGGTCGAACCACTTCCTGTTCGTGCATCACCCCTCGCAAGGCTACGTGAACGCGGTCCTCAACGGCGGCTCGCTGCCGACGCCCCCCAACACGAACTACTGGAACAACCGCGGTGCCGTCAGCTCGCACCCGGGCGGCCTTCAAGCCTGCATGTGCGACGGCAGCGTCAAGTTCATCAAGAACTCGATCGACTGGCGCGTCTATACGGCCCTCTTCACACGGAACGCCGGCGAGACGTTGTCGTCCGACTCGTATTAAGACCCGGTCGAGACGATCGACCGACCTCGCGAAAGCCATGCGTTCGCCCCTTCCCGGTCGCGGCAGGGGCCCCTTTCGTCATCATGCCATGTTTAGGATGAAACGATGCGCACCATCGGCCGGACGACACTTTTTCGCCTTGCAGTCCGACTCTCTTGGGCCCCGCTTCTCGCCGCGCCGGCCGTTCTTGGCTGCGGCGACGACACGCCCCCCCTGGCAGCGGTCACCGGGACCCTGACCTACCAGGGCAAGGCGGTCGGCGGTATGACCGTGACCTTCCTACCGGACAAGGGGGGCCGACCAAGCTGGGGGATCACCAACGACCAGGGACAATACAAACTGTCGTGGGACGCCGGTCACGACGGCGTCGAGATCGGCATGCACAAGGTCATCATCGCCTACGTGCCGGGCACGCCGATGGAGGAGGCCGGTTACGGCGACGCCTCCAAGAAAAAAGGCAAGGCCGCCGAGTCCGAGAGCAAGACCAAGACGGCCTCGCGCACGCCCGAGGCCGCCGCCCTGGATGCCAAGTACGGCAAGTTCGATACGACGCCGCTCTCCAAGGAAGTCAAGCCGGGTAAGCAAGTCATCGACTTGACACTTACGGAATAGAAAGCGCTTGGCCAAGCTCTCAACCTCACTCTACAATGACGATGAGTGATGGTGGGGCTTTTCATGGAACAAGTGTATTACACGCAATGTCCCCTGGGTTACGGCCTGGGGGCCAGCAACGGCTTTCAAATCAAGCGGAAGACGGCGGGTTATCCCGACGCGGCCGACTTCCGCCATCTGAATATGAGGCCGTTCGCCCCAGGATCGCGCGCTTTGGCCCCGAAGACGCTCCGGTATCGCCGCGACGGGGCCATTCTGGAAATCGCCTGGCTCGTGCCCAGGACCCATGAGTACCAGACCGAGCGGGGCCTCTGGGGCCGGCCCGGTGGTCTCTTCGCGCATGGTTTGCGCTTGGCCGTGGACGAACTCGAAACCGTAGGGTCCTGGCCGGCGGGTCTCCACGCGGCACGCCTCTGGTTGGAAGAGGACAAGACGCCCAGTCAGGGAAAGAAACCCGACGCGATCGCCTTCTCCGCGGCGAGCCTGGCCTGTCCCCCGCGACTCGACGACGTCTCGCGACTGGCCCAAGGCTGTGGGTTCACCACCGACCTTCTGTCCCTGGCCCTCACCGCCGCCGCGCGCGTCACGAGCGACGGACGCACCCTCTTCCTCATCGGCGAGGACACGCGCGTCGTCGCCTTGATCCAGTGCCTGACGTTCGCCTTCCCACCCCCGATGCGGCCGGAATTGACCTTCTCGACCTACCACGACCGACCCGAGGAACTCACGGGTTTTCGGCTCCAAGGCACCACGCCGCAGGCGCGCCCCAATCGTACCGCCATGCTCTCGCTGGGGCTCCTGCTTGACCTCGCCTCAGGCGTGCTCGACCCGCCCCTGGAACGAGCACCCTGGGCCCGCGACCTGGCCGATTGGGTCTTCTCGGCGGACGATCCCAAGTTCGCTGCCTGGACCCGGGCCGGCACGAAGGCCCATCCCTCACGGAAGGCGCCGGATCACTTCAAGGCCGCCTGGCTCCGCGACCTGGCCGATTTCCTCCGGGCCACACAGGGCGATCCTGTCTTGCCCGAGACTCGGGACTCTTGGGAACGACTCAAAGAACTCACGAACTTCGCGGTGGACTCACGCCTGAAGGCGCCGTGGGTGGACGCCCGACCGGCGACCTGGTGGAAGAAGGTCGTCTCGTTCGCCGGCGAGCTTGATGAGGCCGTCGAGGCCTTCACCGAGCAAGCCAAGGTCCTCGGCCCTCAGTCCCCGAAGGCCCTGCCCCGAGACTGGGGCGCGACGCTCGCCGCTTGGCTCCCCAAGGTCCCGGCGGACGCCCGAGAACGGATGGTGGCCACCTTTCTACAACCATGGTCCGAGAAGGGGCATGACCGGGCCTCGTTCCTCGGCGCCCTCTACGACGGACTTGACTCGCACTTGGCTAGCGAGGTGCTGGCACGGCTCAAGGACGACCCAAAACTCGACAAGGGTCTCCTCGCTCCCATTGAGGCGCGCGCCGCCATCACCGCCCTCGTGCAAGAGCGCGATACCAAGCCCATCCAAGGAGTCCTCGCGCGCGCGATCAAGGGCAAAGGTGCGATCGTCCCTGTGCTCGACGCCTTGGAACGCGGTCTGGAGAAGGCCAACCCCGCGTTTCGCCTACTCGCCGCGGACCAGCTCAGGCAGGCCTTGCTCGACGGGCCCGAAGGGCCCATCCACGACGTTCTCCTTTGGGCCCTCTCGCGCGGCGAGGTCGGCGAAACTTGGCTACGGCCATTTGTCCGAATGACTTTCAGCGACCCGGAAGGCCCCGTCGCCTGGCGGCGCATCTTCGGTCGGTCCCCCGACCCGATGCGCCCGGACGTCGCGCGCTTCGTCGGCGAGGTGGCCCTGGAAAAGGGCGTGGCCGACGAGGCCTTCCGGTGGTGCGTGGAGGACCTCTTCCTTCCATTGCCAATCTCCGAGCGCCCGAACCTGCCCGCCTGGCCGAACGGCTACGTCGCCCGTGTCTCCTTCTTGGACCTCGTCCGCCGGCTGTACATGAAAGACACGCGCATGCCGGCCCTTGTGGAATGGCTGGATCGCGCGCGAAAGGCCGGCGCCCTCGAAGTGGCGCAACTCGGCAAGCTCGACCACTGCAAGCGTTACGCTCGTGGCCTGAAGGAACAAGACGCCTCGTGGCTGGTCGAGCACGACCTACCCGAGGTCCCCGCCGCCGACCGAGGCGCGATCCTCAAGCAGATCGTCAAGAGTCTGGGCTCGGCTTCCATGGAGCGCCTGGAACTCTGTTTGGACTCCTGCCGACGCAGTTGGCCGGGCGCCTTCGAGGAAGGGACCGAGGGCCTGGCGGGCATCGCCGAGCCACTGGCCCGCGCTCTCCTGTCCTATCGCGGGGAACCGAGCGTGTGGTTCCCCCAACTCGGACGCATCTTGGCCCGACTCCTCCCCGGCAACAAGGCCCCGTTCGGGCCCAAATCGCTGGCCGCTCAGATCGTCGCCGCGACCACTCGCATGGCCGACACCGACCCCGAGAACGCCGATGACGACCCCTGGCCGCTCCGCGCCTTCTTGCTTCAACGCGACCAAGCCTGGAAGACCTTGGCGATCGACGCCGGCGGCGACCTTACCGGCGCGAACGCCACCAAACAGGCCCTCAATGAACGGCGCCGGGCCGACGACGAAGACACCGACCCGGCCCTGGCCGTCTTCCAACTCTGGTACGCTCGCCTCGACGCCCGCGCCTGCTTCACACGCCGGACGATCTACGAACGCTTCTATGAACTGATGTTGAACACTGCCGACGGACAAGGCCTGGCCGCGATCGCCTGCGCCAAGGGGGCCGAACTGCCTCAATTCGCGTTGCCGTGGTGGGACTCCAAAGAAAAGGAACATCCAGGGGCCTGCGACGACGTGCGCGAGGCGTTCGCCCGAAAGGCCCCGATGGCCCCCCTGCCAGGCGACCGATTGCCGACCCTGCGCAACTGGCTGGGAAACCCCGTCAAGTTCGACGACGCCAAACCGGTGCCAGTCGCCGAGGTGGACGAGTCGCACGAACTGGTCCCCATCGAAAACGAGGTCATCCCGGTCGCCGACTACACCGCGACGTTTTTCTCACCCGTGGCCCGGGCGCGCTGGTTCTGCCTGCATGCCCTGAGCGTCTTCGCCAAGCGCGACATCGGTGACAAGGAACGCTGGGAGAAAGTGGTCCACGACCTGAAACATGGGGCCCTGCCCCTCGACTGGCTGGAACTCGACGAGCGCTACCTCTTCCTGGCCTGGCTCATCCACTCCACGAGAGATTACCCCGAAGTCCCCCATCACCGTCTGGCGCCGACCCTGGTCCTGTATCTGATGCGCGAGGAAACCAAGGCAAAGGCCGCCGCGCCTGAAGAACCACAAGTGCGCTGCTGGGAACGCATCCATCACTGGGCCGATGAACTGGCCCCTTTCCTCAAGCGGACAGGCCCGCTCGACCCGATTCGTCCCGGACTTATGGACTTCATCCATGACTTCTGCGCGGACTTGCAACACTCCCAAGAAGAGCGCAACTATCGGGCAAGCAAGCGGCGCCCAGAGGCCTCTCCGGAACGCGGTGAAGATGGTGTGTTAAGTTAGTTCGAATCGTCCATTGACCCTTGGACCGTCCTATGTCACTCGACTTCGTCACCCGGCTGGACCCCTTGCGTCCCATCCGCTGCCCCTTCTGTTTTGAACGCTTCGCCGCGCTGGAAATGCACTTCCGGTGCGACTATTACGGCTGCAAGACCGACTTGGCCAACATGATCGACGACCCCATCCTCTCCCGCACACTTCACGGACGAGACGCGGCCAAGGAAGGGGCCGCCTTGCGCGCCGCCTGGTGGGTGGACCCACGCCACGACGCGAATCGCGGCTGGCTCCGGCACTTGGATTGGCTGGTCCTGCCCAACGCGATGCGCTGCCCCAATTGCGCTCACGACACGGTCCATCGGCTCTGCCCGCGCTGCCATAATCACCTGCCCGATTCGGTGGTCACGCTCGCGTCCAACCACATCGCGATCTTCGGCCCACAATCGGTGGGAAAGACCACGTTCGTCACGGTCCTCATCCATGAACTTCACGAACGCGTCGGTCCCAAGCACAATTTCATCCTTTCCCCCTTGACCGACGAGATCCGCGATCGATACGACCGCGAGTATCACACGGTGACCTACGGCTCGAACCAGACGGAAGTGGGCGATGGCATCTTCGAAAACCTCCGGAGAAGCCACGAGGCCACCGCCAGGCTCCAGATCAACCGGAGCATCTTGCAACCGCTCGTCTATCGCCTCACGCGACGCGGTCGGGGGGCCAAACGGCACAACGTCTTACTCTCCTTCTTCGACACGGCCGGCGAAGACTGGGAGATGCACTTCGACCTTCTCCGGTCCGAGGCGAATTACCTCAAGCAAGCCCGGGGATTGCTCTTCCTGGTGGACCCGTTGCGCATCCCCGACGTGGCCCACGCCCTGCGCCATACGCTGACCGAGAAGGAAAGGCACGTCCCCGCCGCCAACTATCGCGACGACATCGACAAACTGGCCACGCTCTTCCGCCGGACCCCCGTGAAGGTCCCCTTGGCGATCGTGCTGAACAAGCTGGACCGCTGGGGCGCTCTGATCGACGAGGGAAACCAGTTGCGCGACATCGCGCGGGGGGTGCCCGTCCCCGAACTCTTGACCGCCAACCCCGACGCCGCCATTCACGATGAGGTCTGCGCGGCCTTGCGCCGCTGGGGCGCGACAGCGTTCCTTGAACACGTCGAAACCAACTTCCCCGTGCATCGGTTTTTCGCCTGCTCGGCCCTGGGGGACGCCGCCCAAACCGAGGAGAGCGCCCCGCAACCCCTGCCCACTCCCCTCCTGATCGAGCGGCCCGTCCTTTGGCTCATGAAACAGCAGGGCATTATTGATTCTTGAACACTTCGGTGAATGGAAGAGGAACAACAAGATGACGGACGAACGGCCCGATGATGCGGTTGCCGAGATCGAAGCGGGGCCCGAACCGGCCTTCGTGGTCATCGCCACGACCATGGAAGCGGAAGTCGTCGGGCCGCCCCCACCGACGACGCCCCCCATCCGAACGATCGCCCCCGAGGACCTCGAAGCGTTGGAAGGCCGGCTGCTCGGCCGACTGGCCCCGCTGGCCGAGATCGCCCGCAAGGTGGACCAGGTCCAGGCGAGCCTCGATCGCGAAGGCCGCGCCGAGGCCACTCGCGAGAAGGTCGTCGATCGGCTCCACGCCGAGCTTCAAGACTACAAGCAAGACTTCCTCCTCAAAGTGATGCGCCCCGTCTTCCTCGACCTCGTGCAACTACACGACGACATGGGCAAGCGCATCGAGGCCCAGGCCGACCCCGACGGCGAAGTTTCCCGGGCCCTGACCGACTATCAACAAGGGATCGCCGACGCCCTCTATCGCCAGGGGGTCGAGCCCTACTACGTCGACTCGGAAGACTTCGACCCCAGACGACAAAGGGCCATTCAAACGGTCGCCACCGAGGACCCCGAGCTCAACAAGAAGGTCGCCGCCCGCCATCGGCCGGGTTTCACCTCGGGAGACAAGGTCATTCGTCCTGAAATCGTCTCCGTTTATGCTTTCAAGAAGTGACAAAGATGGGAAATTGCACCACGGAGACACAAATGACATGGAGAACAAAATCAAGAAGTCTGTTGATGAAAAGTGCCTCTTCGGTCTTCACGGTACTTCAGCCTGAAATAGATTGATATGAGGATATTTCACCTCAAAGACACAAAGAAGAAGGACAAGAAAATGGATTTCGTGTCTTGTCTTCTTTGCGTTCTTTGTGTCTTTGTGGTGAAGTCCTCCCCCGTGAAGTCAACTCACCCCTTCTTCTGGGGCTCGATCCGATAGACCTTGCCTTCCAGCTTGAGGATGACCGGCTCATCGAAACCGAGGAACTGATTGTCGGCCGGTTTCTGGCGCCGCGCCAGCTCGAAGAACGGCTCGGTGAACTGCTCGATCTTGATCGCCTTCTTCTCCTCCTCGGGCGTCACCGACGCATCGACCCAGTTTCCTTCCTTGAAGAAGAAGGTCCGACCGCCCTGATTGCGCACGGTGGCGACGAGCTGATCGCGCCCTTCCATGTCCTTGGCCAGGGTCGCGAAGCGGTAACCGCTCAAGCCCATGCCCCCCATGCCGCCTCCGGTCGCTCGACCCGCGCCGGCGGGCGTCGCTTTCGATGCCACAAAGCCCTGACCGGCTTGCTGCGCGTTGGCGTAATCCCCCTTCGCGCCACGCTGGCCCACTCCCGAAGCGCCTCCTAGTTCCGAGAGCCGTCGCAGGTTATCTTGCGCGCGGCCCAGGTTGGCGACACGGTCGTGCAGGCCCACGCGTTCGTCAGCCAGGAACGATGTGTAAGGCGTGAGGATGCCATACTTCTTGGACAGCTCGACCAGTTCGTCGGTCAGTTCTTTGTTCTGACCACGCAGGTCGATCTGGTCGATGATGTCGCCGACCCGGCGCACGGCCCAAAGCCGTTCCACGAAGTCGTACGACGAGTTCGCGCCCGGGTCGCCCAGGTCGGCCGAGAACTCGTAGGTCCGCCGCTCGTCGCCCACCTTGCCGCTCAGGCGCACGGTCGTTCGGCCCGACTTTGTGTAACGTCCGGCCAGGGTCAGTTGGCCCCCTTCAAAGAGGTCGGGCAAGTCGCGCGGATAAAGACGGTTCGTGTCGGTCCCCGTCAATTCGACCTGGACGCGCGCGAGCACCGGGGCCGTGAGCTTGGCGTAAAAGCGGCTGACTTTGGCTTCAATGTTCTCATCGGGCTTCACATATTCACTTGTGCCGCTGTTGCCGCCTGAAAGCCGATCGAGCAAGCGAGCGTTCACGTCGAAGCCCACACCGAAGACGAACAAGCGGGCGTTACGCATGTTCGCTTTCTTCACGTTCTCAGCGATGGCCGCCTCGCCGGTCACTCCCGCCGTGGGAAGGCCGTCGGTAAGGAAAAGCACATACTGCGGCCGACCATCGTCATGAAGCATCCGCAAGGCGGTGGTGAGGGCCTCGTTGATGTTCGTGCTTCCTCCCGGGCGCACGTTGTCCACGAAGCGCACGGCCTCGTCGCGACTCTCACGCGAGAAGCGTTGCAGCTCGGGCTTGAACGAGTCGACCCGATCGTCATACACGACTACGTTGAACGTGTCGTCATCGCGAAGGTTGTTCAAGCAGAACTTCAGTGATTCGCGTGCCTGCTCGATCTTCTTGCCCGACATCGACCCGGAGCGATCGAGCACGAAGACGACCGTCTTGGCCTGGGGCTTGGCGTCGGCCGCCTTGAATTCAGGACTGGCCAAGAGCAAGAAATAGCCGTCGTCCCCGGCGCTGGGGCGATAACTCAAGACGTTGGCGCCGATCGCGCCGTCGGCGAGCGTGTAAATCACGCGGAAGTCGGCCGTGGGGACGACATCGCGCCGGACGAGTTCCACGGTGGCCTCGCGCTCGCCGGAGCGCTTCACGACCGCGTCATCCGTGGGGCTGTAGATTGACTTGATCGGTTCCTTGCTCTCAATACGCGCCCGCAGTTCCAGGCGCTGGATGGGCTTGGCCGTGAACTTCTGGGTGCCGAACGGATACGAGAACTCAACGACCTTGCCATCGCGTTTCAGGAGCTGAGTGTAACGGAGTGTGACCTTGCGATCGGCCCCGGGCGGGATCGGGAAGACGCTGGTGCGGAAGAGCCCGCGTCCCATGTATTCGAGGAGGGCCGGATCGCGCTTGGAGCGGACGATCTCCTCGTAAACACGACGGGCCTCGTCCTTGGGGAGGACGCGTCCGGTGATCTCCTGGCCGTCGGCGAGCAGCACGAGGTTCGAAACGGCGCCATCCTCCGGCAGCGGGAAGAGGAACTCCGATTCCAACTGGACCGAGCCGGGGTTGTGGAAGGTCTGGGCGACCTGGACCTCGACGACCTGATCGCGCACGCGCGCATCGACGGTGACTTCCTTGATTTCGTACGATCGGGCGATCGGCACGTTCGGCCGACGATCGACGATGACGAGTTGACCCTGGGCCGTGCCGAGCCAGGAGGCCCCGAACAAGGCCGCGAGTAGTCCCAGACAGAGCCGGCGGACCCTCATGATGATTCTCCTTCTTGTCGGTTGCCTCGCGATGGGTGACGGTTGGCCGCCCCCCCTTCGACTGGTGCGGGGCGACGGTGGTTCCCTACCCATCCAACGTCGGGCGATGCGATTTCTGAGGCAAGTTGGGCCAGGGACCCGAAAAATGGGCGACCAAGGCCCACCATGACGGATGGGCCTCGACGCCGTGTGCGGAGAGGGACCACTGCTCCGCGCTGATCGGCCGAAGGGCGGTGGGCAAATCGGTCGAAAACGCGCGAAGCGGACAAACGGTGCCTCGTCATAAATTCCTCAAAGCGTTTGACTTCCGACAGAAAAACGGGTTCGTTGTTCGTTTTCCGGGGGGTGTGGCCGGGCCGCTCTTGTCTGTCGTCTTCAGGCCAGTCGACGGGCCTTCGCCGCGCGGCGGTCATCGACCCGCAGTGGACGGCGGGGGGCCCGTCCAGTCAAGGAAATGCGGTTCGACGATTGAGACCTCGACATAACCTCATGTCAAAGAGTAACTTCTGACGAAAAAACGGCTTTGTTGTTTGTTTTTGGGCCCAGGGGCCTCGTGCCTCATGCCTGATCGCAAATCTATGTTCTTCAATGACTTGCGCATTAGTGGCCGAAGCCGGGCGCCGAGGGAAGCGAAACACGGACGACCGGATTGCCAAAGAGGGGTCGTGAAAGCGGGGAAGGACGGGACCGCACTCACGACCGTGGCGCATGAAAGGGCTGAGAAACTCAACCCCTCCTACCTGGAATATCGCGGTGGCAGGCCCTTCCCAGAACACGAATCCGGGTGGACCTTGCCGATTCCGCCCGCGAGTGGGGTAGTTGGAAGGGGTTGCGCCGGTTGGAGGGGCCTTCTGAAAATGGGCCGGCCGCTCACGACCGGCCCAAACAAGACCCGCCTCCTCACGGAAGGACCCCGTGCTGGGGAAGAACTCCGTGTCAGCCGTCGAGCCCCCCTTCGGTCGGCGTGACGGTTGACAAAGGGACCTTCCCTTTGGATTCTGACCGTTTACACCGATTCGAGTGACACCGATTTGACCCAGGCCAAGGGCGGGAGGACTTCACCCGGCGAACGGCTTCGTGATCACGGGTTCTAACGCGGGCCGGTGCCGGCAGCGTAGGCCAGGGCCAGCAGGGCGTACGCGGTCACGAGATTGGGGTCGCCTTCCATGAAGCGGTCGCTGGAATTGACCCAACTCCCCTCTTTTCCCTGCCGTTTCGCCAGTGCCGAGAAGAGGTCTGATCGCCAGTCGTGTTCGACGCCCTGGCTATCGGCGATGGTGCGGTCGCCGAGCACCGAGAGGGCCTTGGCGAACGTCACGTAGTAGTAGTACAGACCTCGCTCTCCGGCCCCGGGGTTCTCCTCGACGCTGAACGTCTTCCGGATGAAGCCGAGGGCCGCCTTGACACGGGGGTCGTCCTTCGTCAGCCCGGCGTAGATCATGCTCTTCAGGCCGGCGTAGGTCATCGAGCCGTAGGACAGAGGGTAGCCCTCGGCCGACTTGCCGACGATGCTGCTCCCGCCGCCGGCGGAGGTGTAAATGAAGCCGCCGTCGTTGATTTTGTCGGCCCAGGGCTGGTCGTTGAACTCGCTCTTGAGGTTCTGGCAGCGGGAGACGAAGACGATCGCCCGTTTGAGGGCGGGGTCGTCGGCCGGCACCCCCGTGCTCCGGAGCGCCTCGATCATGAACGACGTGTTCGACAGGTCGGGCCTGGACGCGCGGGGCGTCGCGGCCTTCTTTTCCGTGTCGGTCTGGGCCTTCTTTGCGTCGGCCCGTGGGGCGCCTCCCCCCGGTCCGTAGCCGGCCCCGCCGTAATTCGGGTCCTCGGGCTTCGACCCGTGCGACTCGTCGAACTGTGTGGTGCGGAGGAACTGTTGGGCGGACTTGATCAGTCGGTCATACCTTCCGTCCCGATTGGCGTCGTGGAAGGCCATCAGGGCCACCGCCGTCGAGTAGCTCGAGTGAGGCGCCTTGCTCAGGCCGCCATCGGGACCAAGGAAGCCCTCGAGGTGAGCCAATGCCTTCGCGACGGTTGGGTCCGCGGGAGTGACCCGGCCCGAGCGCAGCAGCGCCGCAGCGACCAGGGCCGTGATCCCAGGCTCGCCGCGGTCGCCCGACCAGCTCCCGTCTGCGGCCTGTCGGCCGCGAAGAAACGCGACGGCCTTCGTGACCAGCGGGGCCGCATCGTCCTCGGGGACGGGACCGAGCGCGGGGATCGCCCACGCCCAACGGTTGGAGAGCCCAAGCGCGCCGGCCACTCCGGCGGCGCGGCCAAGGAACGAACGGCGTGATCTTGTATTCAACATGCGGAAATCTCCTGACGTACGAGAGGGGACTCGAGGTTCGGGTCGTACTCGATCGGAAAAAGATGCTGGCCCGACCCGGTCAAGGCCATCGACTCAATCAAGGCGGAACGGTTCGAGCGTGGTGGCCGAAGGGCCGACGGTCACTTTCGGGGCGGTGTCGGGGTTCGCATATTTCCCCTTCCAGACATCAAACTCCGTATCGAGCCCCCGTTTGTCGGCCCCCGTCCGTAACAACTCGAACGTGACCGCATACCCGCCCGGAGGCGCCCCGTCCATGGGGGCCGCGGTGCTCAAGGTGAACCGGCCATCCTTGCCGGTCATCCCGTTGGGGGTGAAGGTCATGCTGAATCTCGGGTGGAGCGTCACCTTGACTCCCTCGGCGGGCTTGCCCTAGTTCGAAGGCCGTCGGGTAGTGACGGAAGCGGTAGAAGATGTTCTGCATGCCAGGGTTGGTGTCCTCGCAGCCGCCGCCGCAGAAGCTCATGTTCGGCAGTGTCTGCTGGATGTCGTGGAAGCCTTGCACGGCGACGCCGATCTGCTTGAGGTTGTTGACGCATTGGATTCGCCTCGCCGCCTCGCGTGCCTGCTGGACGGCGGGAAGGAGCAAGGCGATCAGGACGCCGATGATGGCGATGACCACCAACAACTCGATCAGTGTGAAGCCTGACCAGCGACGTCGAAGGGACCTCGTCATTGCAAGCACCTTTCTCCTCCTGCGGTAAGAGATGAAGACAAACTGCGGTCGATCGTGCTCGGGGCATCGGGTGCGTCGGTCATCGCCCTATTCGTAGCGAGAGGCTGCGGCACGTTGCGTCCTCGACGTTGGCGATCAGGACCACGGGGGGGCGCGGCGGTCGTTCGGGGAGCATGACAGGCCTGTCACTGTGCCTGGGTGTCGCGCATCGGCCGCGAGGATCCGTCTCCGGCCGGTGGGGCCACCCTGAGCGGCACCTCGTTCGTGCCGCGTCCGACGGTGACGCGCCAAGGGGACGTGGCCGGGTCGGCGTAGCGGCCCTGAAACCGGTCGTGCGTCACGACGTCCTCGCATTCGTCCCGCTGCCTCGAGTCGTCTGGCCAGACGACTGTGACGGCGTACTCGCCGGCGGGGGCGCCGTCGCCGGCCTCGTAGGTCGTCAGTCGGTAGGTGCCGTCCGGGCTGGTGCGCGCGACGGACAGGACCGTCTGCGAGCCAGCCCGGTCGAGCGGGTGGAAGGCGATCATCGCGTTCGCCGCGGGCTGACCGCTGACCGTGAGCGACCCCGCAACAGGGCAGATGGTTGGGCCGCCGCACCCCATCAGGCAGGTGAGGAGGACTGCCCGGATCGTCTGGGGGTCGAGGAGTACGCGGGGCATCGGCCTGATCATTCGGTCGGGCATGATTCATGACAACTCCCGCCTCGGTGCGGCAACCGGGATGCGATTGAGCGGGAAGGCCCCATTTGCGAATCACTCACCGCCGAGGCCGGCAGGTGACTGTCGGTCGAGTTACGCAAGCAGCGTGCCGAGCCGTTTCGTGCGGTTTCGCCGTCGATTCGCGGGCGCGTAGGCTTGGCGGGCGGACAAACCTTGTCCGTTGGTGGACAGATTCCGTCCACCGTCTGGTGAAGCGGCCCAAGCCACTCCTCACCCCTCACGGTCCGTCCATCGACCTGAAACTCGGGCCTGTGTCGAGCGGGATGACCGGGGATGAGTGGACCCCTCACAACGCCGTCCCGGCTCATGCTTGTGTCCCTCTCGCGAACCCCGGGAAGGACCCCGTGTGAGATCTGGTTTTGGCAGTAGGACTCTGAGAAAAAACTCCGGAGAAGGACCCATGTCAGGGGAATGGCCCCGTGCCAGCCGTCTCGCAGCCAAAGGCGGCGAGACGGCTGACACGGGGCCTTCACAGGGTATTCACCGCTAGATAACGTGAGATTCGACTATTTGCGATGGCTGTTGCGTCTTCAGGCCCGTTCACCAAGGATTTTGCAGGGTGAGTTGAATAGACTCACCGGA
>CALLYK010000440.1 GCA_937858365.1 uncultured Isosphaeraceae bacterium
CAGGTCAGGTCACTCTTGCTCTCACTCGGCATTGTGAAACAATGATCGGCCTTGGACGTTGAACGAAGAAAGGCCGAACAAGTCGCGGGCCCCTGGGATCACTTACCGTTTTGGGTCTCATGGGCAAGTGATGTCTTGATTTGTCCTGAATCGTTCGGTGCGGTGTAGTTGATGGTTGCCAGGTCTGGCGTGTCGACCCGTTGGTGCCCGCGAGTTCGACTTTCCAAGGCCGCGTCCAAAATCCCGCCGGTCAGCAAGGTGCGTTCGACGGGGTAGGGGGGCCGGCCCGTCCGGAAGAAGTCCTCGATCCGAAGCACCAGCGGGTTGAAGAAGTTCGCCCCGGGCGGCGCGGGCAGGTAAAAGAGTGTGGATATGATGGAACCATCGGCGCATCGGCCGGCGATCGTGGTGTCGTCGACGTGGCCGTTGAGGATGAGGGCCGCCGCGTTCAGGCCGTCGGCATATTCTACGAGAAACGCGATCGGGTGCTTGAGGAAGGTGGGACGGCCGGGGGGCGGGACGAAGTCCTTCGTGTTCAGGCGGACATCGCCCGGGTTCCGGGTGTGGCTCCGGTTGAGGGCCTCTTCCAGCAAGGACCACGACCAGCGCTTCGCGTCGCCCGCCTTCCACACATCGTCCCCTTCCAGGCAGGTCACGGCCACGACGCCTTGCGCTTGGCCCTTGCGGTCGCGGCGTTCCACCATGCACTGGAGCGACTCCAGCGCGTGGAAGCCGAAGACCTCGATCTCGCCACGCGAGGCGACCAGGGCGTCGGTCCAGGTCTGGCCCAGGGGCGGGTCGATCGACGGCAGGCGCCAGGTGACCGGCAGGCTTGAGCCGGCCATCAAGGGGACGGCCAAACGCTTCGCCTCGGCGACCATGGTACGGGCCTCGGCCCGATCGTAGGAGAGGTGCTTGTCGATGAAGACGGGGACGGTGCGGCCGGAGCGTTCGACGACCTTGAGCACGTCGCGGAAGAAACGACCGCGGGGATAGAGCTTCTGGAGCTTCTCGTTGATCGGGTAGTCGCCGTGTTCGGCTATGAGCAAGACGGCGTCGACGGCGATCTTGTCGGTGCCCAGGGTGAGTGCGTCTTCGATCGTCGGGCTGAGGCGCACGCGGTGGCGCTCGGCCTTGGCCCGCCCGAGGTCCCCGTCCGGCGTCTGCTCAATGAACAGGCTGGCGACCTCGAAGTCGGGCTTGTGGAGTTCGGGCCTTTCCCCGAAGACCATGAAGCCATCGAGAAAACGGCCCACGATATGATAAGCATGAGAGAGATAGTGATATGTGCTCGCCAGGGCGGCCACCTTGGGCCGTGCGCCTGTCCCTCGTCCCGAGGCGCCCAAGATGCCCCACGTGACGGCGGCCGTCCCCAGAAACTCGCGGCGAGTCGTGCTCATAGGGTTGGGTTTCTCAGCGGAAGATGATGGCGATGTCTCCGTCTCGGGGCAGCACTTCGCCCACGATCGCCCAGGCGGCGGCGCCTCGGTTTTCGAGTTCTTGGACCAATCCGGGCGCGTTCTCCGGGGCGACCGCGATGAGGAGTCCCCCGGAGGTCTGCGGGTCCAACGCGAACTCCAAGCAGGTGGCGTCGGCGGTCGTCTCGATCCGCGCGCGATCTTCGAGGAAGGCCCGATTGCTCCTGCTGCCTCGGCTGTGGAATTGAGGGATGGCCAGGGGGTCGGCCCCTTCGATGCGCGGCAAGTAGGCCGTGCGGAGGGCGATGGTGAGTCGGGCCCCTTCGGCCATTTCGAGGGCGTGGCCGGCCAGGCCAAAGCCGGTCACGTCGGTCACGGCATGCGCGCCTCCCGAGGCGCGAAAGGCGTCGCGGCCGATCGCGTTGAGCTGGACCATGCCGGCGATCGCTCGGGCGAGGACCTCGGGCGGACAGCTTCCTTTCTTGCTCGCGGTCGCGACGAGGCCCGTGCCGAGGGGCTTGGTCAAGACGAGCAAGTCGCCGGCCCGGGCCCCCGCGTTGGTCAGGACCTCGGCCGGTCGGACCAGGCCGGTCACGCTCAGGCCGAACTTCACCTCCGCGTCGCGGACCGTGTGGCCGCCCACGGTCACGGCACCGGCCGCCGTCACGCGCTCCGCCGCGCCGGCCAAGATGCGGCCCAGGATCGCCAGGTCGAGCTGGTCGTCGGGAAAGCCGGCGATGTTGAGCGCCGTGAGGGGCCGGCCGTTCATCGCGTAAACATCCGAGAGCGCGTTGGCTGCCGCGATTTGACCAAACGTGAATGGGTCGTCCACCAGGGGCGGGAAGAAGTCGACCGTCTGGACCAGCGCGGTCTGGTCGTCGAGGCGATAGACCCCCGCGTCGTCGGCCGTCTCGGTGCCGACGAGGAGGTTCGGGTCCGGGGCCGGTCTTGGCAAGGCGCGCAGGACCTGCGCGATCCCCTGAGGGGAGAGCTTGCCCGCTCACCCGGCACAGTTCGCGAAGTCGGTCAGTCGTCGCTCGCGGCTTGACATGATGATGACTCAGCCTCCCAGGGCCTTTTCGACCTCGTCCAGAAGCGCCTTTTCGTCGGGAAAGACGCCTGTTTTCAGCTTCGAGTAGAGCAGCCGACCCTCCACTTTGAGTTCGAAGCAGCCCCCTTTGGAGGGGACCATCGTGAAGCGCTTGATCCGCTGCTTGAAGCGGGGCAGGAGCTTGGCCGTCAAACTGACGGCCTGGGGCTCGTAATTTCAGAGGGCGCAGTATTCGAGAGAGACGTCCATCAGGGTGGTCCCGCGTCGTTGGTTTGCTGGGTGAAATCGTAGCATCGTAGTATGGCCCGAACGATCGTCAAGTCGCCGCCGCCTCGGCCTCGGGTTTCGTCTCGACCTCGACCTCGACCTCGACCTGGGACACGATCGGCGAGCGTGTCCAGGCCCGGCGCGGCGGGCCCTCGCGACTCATCAAGTCCGCCCAGCGTTTTAACGCGGGAACATGTTGGAAAACGAGCTTCATGCTCACGGTCAGGGGGATCGCCAGGACCAGGCCGACCAGGCCCCAGAGGAACCCCCAGAAGAGGCAGGCGATCAAGACGGTCGTGCCGTTGAGGTCCAGCGAGCGGCCCAGGACGTAAGGCACGGCGACATATTCGGCCACGGCCACGACCGCCAAATAGGCCGCCGCGATGATGAGGGCGTCCCCCAGACCGGCCGTGAAGGACTCGGCGTTGATCAAGGTCACGAGCACGGGCAAGGCGCCGCCGATCACTTGACCGACGTAAGGCACGTAGTTCGTGATCGCCGCGAAGGCCCCCAACGCGATCGGGTTGCGCACCCCCAAAGACCAGAGCACCAGCGTGACCACCAGCCCCATGCCCACGTTGATGAGTGTTCGCGCCAGTAAGTAGGTGCGAATTTCGCGTGTTAACGCTTGGATGGTTCGGACGGTCGCCTGCGCGTCGCCGGGCCCGCGCGCGAAGAAGCGCGTGAGTTTGGCGGTGAGCATCTCGCTTTCGGCCAGGAGGAAGAGGGCCAGGACGAGGATGATGAACCCCTGGGCGACCACGCCGCCAAGCTCGCCGAGGCGGTCGATCAGGCCGTCGCGAAAGCGGGCGATCAGGTCCAAACGGCTCTGATAAACGAGGCGGCTGATGGTGCCGGGCTCGGGCAGGATGCGTTTCAGGAAGGGCTGGTTTTCCAGCATCTGCTCCAGACCATCGTTCACCCGCTCGGACGTGCGCAGGAGTTCGCCCGGCAGGGCGTTGCCGGCCTGGACGAGCCCTTCGGCGGCGATGCTGGCGAGGTAGAGTCCGCCCGCCGCGAGTAGAAGGAAGAGGATGAAACCGGCCCCCATCGGACTGATCGGGGAACGCTTGCGCAGGTGGACGACGGCCGGTTCGAGCACGCAGGCGAGCAGCACGGCCAGGGCGACCGGGACGAGGATGACCCTCATCAGGTGCAACGCGGCCATGAGGCCGAGGACGGCCAGAATGACCAGCGGGGGGTTGCTCGTCGTCGACGGCCGCTCCACCGCGTTACCTCCTGAAAAGACCATCCTGAATCGTCCTCGGTCATGATCATCGGATCGGCCCGGGAAGACAAGGCGGCTTGCCCGGTCGGCTCGTCGACGACTGGGAAGGACGACCGTCATGAGGTCGCCTCGGGGGCCTCCGGATGCGACGGAGTGGCGTCTTCCGCCGATGGCGTCGCGGGACCTTCGGGCGCTGTTTCTTTCGGCCCTTCGAGTTGCAGCATCGGTGGCGGGTCGGTGGGCGTTGCTTCTTCCGGCGGGTCGACCCAGTCGG
>CALLYK010000441.1 GCA_937858365.1 uncultured Isosphaeraceae bacterium
AGTTCGCGGCCGGCCGAGGCCGCCGCGTCGGGGCCAGGACCGGGGCCGGAAACGGCCCCTGGCGTGGAAGTCGCGGTCGCCGCGGCCGAGACGTCGTGCCGGCGGGTCACGGTCGTCTTCATCGCCAACCTGGCGTGGACCGACATGAAGGCCCGGCTCGTCCTCAACCGGCTGGCGTCCAAGACGACCATCCTCCGCAGCGAGCCGACCGCGGAGCAAATCGAGTCGGCCGAGAAGGTCCCCACGTTGCGGGTCTGGCTCCAGGGTCTCGCCCCCGAGGAGGAGTTGCGCGCGCTCGCCGACGTCGAAGGCGTCGCCGAGGTGCTCATTGATGGAGACCCAGGCACCGATGTGGGGCAAGGCGAGGAACAAGGCCCAGCCGAACCGAGCGGGCCCGAGCCGGCCCCAGAGGCCCCCGTCGAAGCCCTCACGATCGCGCGGCCCGAACCCGCGAAGACGGAGTCCCCGCCCGTTCCCGCCCCCGCCGCCAAGAAAGTGGCCGAGACCCTGCGCGTCGATGTCGACCGCCTGGACTCGCTCATGAACCTCGCCGGAGAGCTTGTGATCAATCGGGCCCGCTTTCAAGAAATCGCCCAGGGCCTGGAGGAGCTCTTTCGCGACTCCAACGCGCGGCTGCTCACCGAGGAGACGGAAGACCGGCTCGACCAGATCGGTCGAGAACTCGAAGCGTTCGTCAACCAGCCGGCCGGCCGGATCGACCCCAGGGCCACCGTCGAGCGCTGGGGCCTTCAGTTCCGCAGGCTCCGCGACAACTTCACCGAGATCCGCCGCGAACTGGCCCTCGTGCGTCAGGGACGCGAACAGGTCATCGCCCTCACCGAGGCGATCCATCAGTTCGGCCGAGTCACCGACGGCCTACAGAAAGGGGTCCTCGACACGCGGATGGTCCCCATCGGCCCGCTCTTCGACCGCTTCCATCGGGTCGTCCGCGACCTCCGCCTCGCGTCGGGCAAGGAAGTCGTCTTGAAGATCGAAGGGGAGAAGACCGAACTCGACAAACGGATGATCGACGAGTTGAGCGACCCCCTGATCCACATGGTCCGCAATTCGATCGACCATGGCCTGGAACCGCCCGAGGAACGCGAAACGCTCGGCAAGGCGCGCGCCGGCACCGTCGCGTTGCAAGCGTCGCACCGAGGCAACAGCGTGGTCATCACCGTGACCGACGACGGCCGGGGCATCAATCCCCAGCGCGTCCTCCGCAAAGTGATCGAGAAGGGCCTCATTTCCGAGGAAGACGCGGTCCGGCTGACCGACCGGCAGATCGTCCAGTACATCTGGCACCCCGGTCTGAGCACCGCCGAGGCGATCACCGACATCTCCGGTCGCGGCGTGGGGATGGACATCGTCAAGTCGCGGATCGAAGGCTTGAACGGCACCGTGGACGTCCGCACGGAGGTCGGCGTGGGGACGACCTTCACCATCCGCTTGCCCCTGACCCTGGCGATCCTCCCGTGTTTGCTCTTCCGGATCTTCGAAGAGGTCTACGCGATCCCGCTCGACCACATCGACGAGATCGTGGAAGTTGATGATTCCCGCGTCTTCGAGGTCCGCGGTCGGCGCATGATCGAGATTCGCGACCGCCTCGTCTCGCTGGTCGCCCTCGACGACATCCTCACCTGGTCGGGCGGCCCACGCGGCCAACGCGTGGGCGAGGCCCTGAACGGCAAGAGGACGGTCGTGGTGGCCGAGAACGGCGAGACGACCATCGGCCTGATGGTCGATCAACTGATCGGCATGCAGGAAGTGGTCCTGAAATCGCTGGAGAAGAACTTCCGACCCGTCATGAGTCTCTCCGGGGCGAGTATCTTGGGAGATGGTCGCGTTTCGCTCATCCTCGACGTCGATACCCTGATCAACATGGTGGCCGACGCGACCGCCCTTCGACCCGCTTGAACCTGGCCGCGCGAGGACAAACGTGGAGACGACCCTGAACGAACCTCAGAAACGGCTCTTGGCCGCCATCTTCGAGATCGGCGCCGAGCACGCCGCGCGCGCCCTTTCCGGCTGGCTGGGCCGACCGGTCCGCTTGGTCGTGAGTTCCGTGAGGCAGGTGGACCTGGAAGCGGCCTGCGAGGTCCTGGGGGCGGCCGACACCCTCGTCGCCGCTTGCCCCATGGAATTGCGAGGACCACTGGCCGGACAGATCATCCTGGTCTTCGATGATCGAGCGGGGTTGGCCCTGGTGGACTTTCTCCTGCGCCAACCTGAGGGGACCACCACCACCTGGGGCGAACTCGAACAGTCGGCGGCCCGCGAGACCGCGAACATCGTCGGTTGCGCCTACCTCAATTCCCTCGCGGCCCACTTGCCGACTTCGTCGGCCGAGAAGACGCTCGAACCCGGCCCGCCTTCGTTCCGCCACGAGTTCGCGGCCAGCTTGCTCCAATTCGCCCTCATGGACCAGGCCACTCAGTCGGACCAGCTCCTCCTCATCGACACTCGCTTCCTCGCCGAGGAGGTTGAGTTGGAATGGACGCTGCTGCTCGTGCCGAGCGGCGATTCCCTGCGTTCCTTGATCTCCGCATCGAGCCCGTGAGACCCGATCGTGCCCGACGTTCCTTCCGCCAACACGACTCAGCCCACACCCATCTTCGTACCGATGGGGCGCTGGGCCGTCGCCGCGGCGCCCGCGGTCATCCGGACGCTCCTGGGCTCGTGCGCGGGGGTCGTCTTGTACGAACCCCAGCTCAAGGTCGGCGGTCTCGCGCACATCGTCTTGCCCGACTCCCGTGGTTCCGTCGACCACCCCGGCAAATACGCCGACACGGCCATTCCCGCCCTCATTGAAGACCTCGAACGCCTCGCCGGCCGACGGCTGAGGCCTCGCTTGACGGCCAAGCTGTTGGGCTGCGCGAACATGTTCCAAAGCTCGGGCAACTTGGAGATCGGCCGCTTGAATCGAATCGCGGTCGAGCGCATCCTGGCGGAGTCGAACGTGCCCCTGACGAGGTCCGACATTGGCGGCGACGCCGGTCGCAATCTGACCTTCTGCACAAGCACCGGCATCGTGGCCGTGAAGGTCCCCGGCGGCGCCTCCTACGACGTCTGACCCAACAGACGAAACATGGTTTCCGTGGCCCTTGATCTCCTTTCGATCGTGACGATGATTCGCGGGGGCCACGTCTCCGACCGTCGGCGGGCCCAGCCGAACTCTTCCAAGGAAATGCCATGTGTCGCCTCTTGATCGTGGATGATGCGATGATCATGCGACGACTCATCCGCGACGTCGCCGCCGAAGCGGGCTGGGAAGTCGCGGGCGAGGCCGGCAACGGCGCCGAGGCGGTCGCCCTCTACGAATCGCTGCGACCCGACCTGGTGACGATGGACCTGGTCATGCCGGTCATGGACGGGAACGAAGCGCTGCGCCGGATCCGCTCCGCGGACCCCGAGGCCCGCGTTGTCGTCATCACGGCCCTTGACCAGAAGCAAACGCTCCTCAATTCCATCCGCGACGGCGCGATGGACTTCATCGTCAAGCCATTCGATCGTGACCGGGTCGTCAGCTTGCTGAACAAGGTGCGCGCCCGAGTCGAGGCCCAGTCCACCAGCGCGAGCGCGACCAAGGCGCCCGCGCGGCTGGAAGGCGAGAGTGAGGTGCCCGGTGGTCACGACTGAACCCGAGCGCGTCCGGGTGCTCATCGTCGATGACTCCGCGTTGATGCGCAAGCTCCTGGCCGACATCCTGGCCGGAGCGCCCGAGATCGAAGTCATCGGCCTGGCCCGCGACGGCGAGGAGGCCGTTCAGCTCACCGCCAAGCTGAAACCCGACGTCGTCACGCTTGACGTGGAAATGCCCGGCCGGTCCGGTCTGGACATCTTGCCCGACCTCCTCGCGGCCCACGACGCGGCCGTCTTGATGATCAGCACGCACACCAAGGAAGGGGCCGCGGTGACCCTGACCGCGCTGGAGCGCGGCGCCGTGGACTTTCTGCCCAAACCCGAACGCCATCAATTCACGCAAATGCGTGAAGGTCGCGATTTGCTCGTCTCCAAGGTGCTCTCGGCCGCCCAGACACGTCGTCCCAGGCGCCGCGCATCCCCCGCGACGAAGGCGGTCGCGACCACGCCCGAAACACGAACACCGAGCGAAGCGACGTGGGACCCGCGCGTTCCCGTCCCTCCCGCGTCGGCGCGTTGTGTCGTGATCGGCATCTCCACGGGCGGCCCTCAGGCGCTTGGTGCGGTCTTGCCCTTGCTCGAACTCCCTTTCCCTCCCATCCTCGTCGTTCAGCATATGCCGGCGCAATTCACGTCGGTTTTCGCGGAGCGTCTGGACAGGGCTTGTGCTTTTGAAGTCAAGGAGGCCGAGGCGGACGACCGCTTGCGACCAGACCGGGTCCTGATCGCCCCTGGCGGGCGCCACATGGCCCTTGTGGGCACGCCCCCGAAAACGCGCGTGGCACTCGCCGACACGCCTCCGGTAAGCGGCCACCGACCCTCGATCGATGTCCTCTTCCTCTCCGCGGCGCGCACGTTCCAGGCAGGCACGGTGGCCGTGATCATGACGGGCATGGGTCGCGACGGCGTCGACGGCTGCAAGAAGGTCCTGGAAGTCGGCGGCGTGACCTTCGGTCAAGACGAGGCGACTTCCGCCGTATACGGCATGAACAAGGCCGCGATGGCTGAAGGGGCCCTCTCCGCCCAGTTCGCCCTGGGGCAATTGCCGAGCCTCATCAAGAAGTTCAGTCGCGATAAATGACGCCGGTGATGGGGATCAACGCCCAGGAAGCGCCGGCAACTCGACTTCGGCGATCATCGGGCAATGGTCCGAGCCGAGCGCTTCGCCCACCCAGCAACGCGTCACGCGCCATTCCGGGCCCACGAGCACCTGGTCGATCCGCAGGCCCGGAAAGACCGAAGGCCACGTGTAGCCGAAGCCGCGCCCCGCTTCTTGGAAGGCCTCGCGAAAGTGAGGCCGAAAGGCACGCAGAAGGGGACTCGGCGAGGGTGTGTTGAAGTCGCCCGCGATGAGTGTGGGCAAGTCGCGGTTTTCATCCACGGCGCGGCGAATTCGACGCAAGCGTGAGGCCCGGCGCGCGATCACCGTCTCCAATCCGGTGACGTCGCCCCGGGCCAGGTGCTCGATGCCGAAACGCATGGACTCTCCGTGGACGGAAGCCATTTGGACCAAGCGACCTGACGGAAGTCGCACGAGCACCCGGACGAGGTTCGGGTCGCCCTGGCGAACGACGTCCAAGTCGAGGGACCGCTCGATCGGGTGGCGGCTGGCGACGCAGCCCGATGGGTCGAGATGCCACCCCCGTCGGAAATAGGACTCGACGATGGGGTCGGGATACCACTCCTGGAGGCAAACCAGGTCGATGCCCTCCCGTTCCAGAAGGTCCACCAGCGACTGGCCGGCGAAATGATCGTTCTCCTCGTTGAACGTGAGCACGCGAAGGCGATCAACGGTCTGCTCCCGGGTCGATGGCGAAGTCGTCCAGCGCGGCCAGTTCCACTCCATGATGGGGCCTAGCGTGACCAACGCACCCAACGCGAAAAGGGCGGCCGACCAGCGATCACGCGACCAGGCGACCAAAGGAAGCAGGGCGATCAGGGGCCCCAGAAAGACCCAGCGCGGCAGGAAGAGAAGGAGGCTGACTGGCCACCAGGACTCGCCGACCCACAGAAAGAGGTTGAGGACCAGGAGGGACATGGAGGCGTGGGCCCCCACCCAACGACGAACGAATTGGCCTCGCGGCCTGGACACCGCCTCGACACGGCTGACCGTTTTTTCCAGACCCATCGGTCTACCCAGGGCCATTTGCGTTGGAGAGACTCGCATCCTAGGTTATCGAACGGGCCCTTGTCTCGACCAGGAGCTTTGGAGGATGATGACGATGACCGAATTGGCAAGCCGTTGGGTCGAACGCGAGGGGACCGAGGTGAGTCGTCAGACGCGTCCGGAATGGCTCCGGTCCCTCGTCTTGGCGCCCGGGCGCCTTCAAGGTCTGAGTTGCTGGCTCGTGATCTTGAGCGCGGCCGACCTGTTCATGACCCACGCCCTGATGCGCGCGAGCCCTCGATTTTACGAGTCGAACCCACTGGCGCAGTTCTTTTTCTCGCGGTGGAACATCACCGGGATGGTCGTTTACAAGTTCGGCCTGATCGGCGGCGTGATCGTCTTGGCCGAGATCATTGAACGTCACCGACCGGGCTGGGGCAAGTTCGTCTTGGCCGTCGGTTGCGTTGGCGCGGCCTACGCGATCGGCCACGGGATATGGCTGCTCCACGGTTTCGCGAACGCCCCGACTGAGTCGCTCGACTAAAGCGGTCCTCGATTGGGTTGGCCACCACCGACGTTGGCCCTGGGATCGGCGATTGTCATGCTTCCTCCGCAGCCCGAGAGGGGCTGAGAATAAACCCCGGAACTCGTCGTCCCTCCAGCCCCATGAATCGTGCCCGAGCCAATCGGAAACCGCTCTAGCCCTGCCTGAGGTCCTCGAGAAACGCGCGAATCGCGTTGGCCTCGACGGGCAAGGACCTCAATTGGTCATGCCCATCCCAGGGCGATTTCGCCAGAGCACGCGACACCTGATCGTCGCCCGTTCGGACCAGCCCCACAGGGACCCCGAAGGCCAGCGCGATCCGGCATTCCAGGGCCGAGATGGGTCCACCTCCCAGCGCGAGGAGTCGAATGTCGGCTTTCGACGCGCTTGAGTCCTTCAAGTCGGTCCAGTATGTGAGCGGTTCGGCCGCCGAGAAGCCTTCGCCAGTCGTGGGTCGGTGTTCCGAGTAGCGATCGTCCCGTGCTACGTGATCGGGCAGGACTCGGGGCATGTATCCAATTGTCCTGATTTTGTCGCTGTATTGTTCTTGGACTTCGCCGACGAGGCCGCAAACACCCGACTTGGTCCCACCAGAGAGGACCGTGCCCCGATACCCCGAGAACGCTTCGAGGACGACGGCCCGCAAGTCGGCGTTGAGCGGGTCGCGGCAGGAGCCAGTGACGATCACGATCGGGCCCTTCAGGGGTTTGAGCGACGGATCGCGCGGCGGCCCCTCCGCGGTTCGTTGGTCGAATCGCCAAGCACGCGCGAGTTCGAGGGTCCAGCGTCCCAACTCCAACCCGGCGAGGGGCCTCTTCGCCTGAGCCAGGGTCTGGAATGAGGAGAGGGCGGAGTCGATGTAGAAGCACTCATCGCTTTTCTCGACACCATGAAGGTAATATGCGAGGGCCTCCGGCACATGACCAAGCATGAATTGGAACTTCCCCAGGTCGAAGAGGGCCCAAGGAAGGTTGATCTCGACTTCCACGTGTTGCAGACAGCGCCTGCTCGCGGCCTCGATGGATGGTCGGAAGTAGCGGATGATGTCGACCTCGGGGTGGTCGGTCATCTCGTATTCGATGTAGTTCCCCAGGGGATACGGGTTGGTGGGGTCAACCTCGAAGGCTTGTCGGTAGCATTCCCGGGCCCGTTCGCGGTGGGCCGCGCGCGAGGCCCCGTCCGGCCCCGCGGCGTTCTCCCGTTTTCGCCAGGAACCGCCCAGAGAGGCCCAGGCGTCCCAATCTTGCGGGTCGATCTTGGTCGCCTTGCCCAGGAGTTCCTGACCGCGCGCGAACTCCGGTCCTTCCGGCGCCTTCGCGTGCTTCTGACAAAGGCAGACACCAAGGTCGCGCAAGAGGGGAGCACTGGTGCTATCGGCGAAAGGTGTGAGCACCTCGACCGCCTTGGCCCAGTCCCCCGCGCAGCGCGCCATTTGGGCCAGGGTGTAGGCGACCTCCGGCGCCGTCTCCGGGGCGGTCTTCAGGACGATCTCCAGGTATTCGACTTCCTTTTTCAAATCGTCCTTGGAGAGGTAGGCCCCATAATTCGTGGCGTATTCCCGGAGCCGGAGGCGGACCTCCTCGAACCCGCGGTCGGCCTTTTCGAGCAAGGCGGCCAGGCGGGCGAACTCGCGGTGCAGGGGACGAGGGAGCTTGAATCGGTTCTTGTAGCTCATCTCATGGCTGTTGTCGGCCCAGGCGTGCTGGGGGATCGTGCGGACCTGGACCTCCGCCCTCAGACCCAGGGCGACGAGCTCGTCAGGGATGATCGACGTGGAAAAAGCCCCCGGTTTGGGCCGCACCGCGAAGTGCTTGGAGGTGTAGCCGAAGGCGTCGGAGGCAAGGCCTTCCTCCTTGTCCCCCGAGTCGGCCCTGGAGACGTCGAAGTGCTCCTCGACGTACTTCGAGACGAGTTCCACTTCCCCGACCGTGTGGGTCACGATGCGGACGCCGCACAGGTCTCCCATCTCGTTCAGTGGGTCCTTGAAGTCCCTATTCGGGCGGCGGACCTTCTCGGCGAAGCTGGGAAGAGACTTGGCGCGCGCCTGGACGATCGTGTGCAGGCCCAGATCGTGTTCGGCCTTCTCGAAGACTCTGACGAGCCGCGCGCCGAACTCCTCATAGAGGGGACGGAGCCGACGATATCCCTCGATTTGGGCCTGATACCAAATCGGGTGGATCGGCTGGATGCAGTCGTCGGAGACGGCGAGGGCCTGGAACAAGGCCGCGGCCCGCGCGGACGCCTGGTGTTCGCCGAGCCGTTCGCGGGGTACCCAAACCAGGGCGTCGTGCTCGTCGCTCGTTCGAGCCGTCTCGGGTCCGACATCGACGAGAAAGAAAAGGGACAGCACGACGCGGACGTCCATCTCCCAGCGCGACGAGGCCACGAGGCGCGGATTGGCGACCGTCAGCCCGGTCTCCTCCGCGACCTCGCGGGTGAGGGCCGACTCGAACGATTCCCCTTCCTCGCATTTTCCACCGGGAAACTCCCATGCGCCTGGGTCGTGTCGCGAGTTGGGCGAGCGACGGACCAGGAGAAATCGGCCCTCCGGGTCACGAACAAGGGCGTGGACGGAAACGGCGATCGGCTTGTTCATGGCGGTCGAAACCTCGTCTTCGCCGGTCAAGCGTCGGGGCCCTTCTCGATCCGATATCCGAGGGCCAAGATGGCCCGCAAGGTCCCCAACGCGGCTTGACGGTCGTATTCCTTCTCGGAGTCGGGCAGGTCGTCGTAGGGGACGAGACAGGGGTGCAGTTTCTGGGCGTCGTCGCGCTTGGGGCCGTAGACCCAGCCATCGGCCAGGCGCTGCTTGGCCCACAGGTCGTGGGCGTTTTCGGCCAAGCGTTCGGTCAGGTCCAAGATCGCGGGCGTGAGTCCGACGTGGGCCGCGTCAATCGGTTGAGGGTGGTAAGCCAAGGGATGCCTCGCTTTCAAACAAATAAGAAGAAATTGACCTTCACGCGAACCACTCGGCCTCAAGCATGAGTCGGAGCCATTCGCGGTGTTCGTTTTCCAGGGTCTGCTCACAGAACCAGTACGACAGGGACCGAGCGTTGGGTCCGGCTTGATGGTCGAGCGCCGCGTCGATGGATGTCAAGGCCACGGCCTTGGCTCGATAGCGATAAGTGTTGCGGGCGAACTCATGGGCGCTGCGCATTGTCCGAACGGCCCCGCCGAGCACGGGAAGCGCGGCGGCGAGGCCGGTCTGCACCCGTCGAACATCCACGACACCGCGTACTCGGTGGGTGCGCTCGACTTCACCGGTGACACCCCGATCCTGCTCGGCCCGGACGGCCCGAGCCTCGGCGGTTTCGTGTGCCCGGTGACGGTGGTGAGCGCGCAGCGCTGGAAGATCGGGCAGCTCAAGCCCGGTGACACAGTGCGTTTCGTGCCGGTCCGGTCCGCGCACACCGCGTCCCCGGCCACCACCGGCGCCGGGCGCCGTGCCCACTTCGTCGACGTGCTCTCACCCGGCGGCGACGAGGACGCGGGTGTGCTGTCCACCGGCCGCACCCGCGACGGCGACACGTCCGTCACCTACCGGCGCTCGGGCGATGACAATATTCTTGTCGAATACGGCGACATGACACTGGATCTCGCGCTGCGGGCCCGGGTGCACGCGCTCGCGGAGCGGATCGAGGCCGAGAAGCCGTCCGGGCTGCTCGATCTCACCCCAGGCATCCGGTCGCTGCAGGTGAAGGTGAATCCCGATGTGCTGCCGCAGCACAAGCTGCTGGATTGGCTCGCCGAATGCGAGAGCCAGTTGCCCGCCGCCGATGACCTCGTGGTGCCCAGCCGCATCGTCGAACTGCCGCTGTCGTGGGACGATCCGGCGACCCGGGAGGCCATCGAACGGTACATGCTCGGGGTGCGGTCGGATGCGCCGTGGTGCCCGTGGAACATCGAGTTCATCCGCCGGATGAACGGGCTGGGCTCGGTCGATGCCGTATACCGCACCGTATTCGATGCGAGCTACCTGGTGCTGGGCCTGGGAGATGTGTATCTCGGTGCGCCGGTGGCGGTTCCGCTCGACCCACGGCACCGGTTGGTGACCACCAAGTACAATCCGGCGCGCACCTGGACCCCGGAGAACGCCGTCGGCATCGGCGGGGCATACCTGTGCGTGTACGGGATGGAGGGTCCCGGCGGATACCAGTTCGTCGGCCGCACCACGCAGGTGTGGAATCACCGGCACCCGTTGCCCACTCCCGGATTCGATCCGCAGCACCCCTGGCTGCTGCGGTTCTTCGACCAGATCCGGTGGTATCCGGTGGGTGCCGACGAACTGCTCGACATGCGTGCCGACGTCGCGGCCGGCCGGGGCGACGCGATGCGGTTCACCGACACCACGTTCTCCCTCGCCGAACACCAGCGCTTCCTCGACGCCAACGCCAACGACATCGCCGCGCAGCGGATGCTGATGGAACAGGCCCGCGCCGAGGAACGGCAGCGCTGGTCGCTCCAGGGTGAGTTCGCGGACAGCACAACCGAATCTGGTGCGGCACCGGATGCGGCCGACCGGGAGGAGAAGGTCGCATGAGCAGGATCGCCGAGATCTACCGGGCCATCGCCGCCGCCGAGCGGCCGGAGGTGTTCATCTCACTGCGCGAAGCCCTCGACGTCGAACGCGACTACCGGGCGTCGGTCGCGGCGAACGGTCCGCTGGCGGGAATCATCGTGGCCGTCAAGGACAATGTGGACGTCGCCGGCCTGCCCACCACCGCGGCCTGCCCCGGGTTCGCCTACCCGCCTACCGCCGACGCGCCCGTGGTGGCGGCGCTGCGGGCGGCGGGGGCGGTGGTCATCGGCAAGACCAACCTGGACCAGTTCGCCACCGGCCTCGTCGGTACCCGCAGTCCCTATGGAGCGGTGCGGGATTCGCGTCGCCCCGACCGCATCTCCGGTGGTTCGAGCTCCGGTTCGGCGGTGGCGGTGGCCCTCGGCTTCGCCGACATCGCCATCGGCACCGATACCGCCGGGTCGGGACGGATCCCGGCGGGCCTGCAGGGCATCGTCGGTATCAAACCGACCCTGGGCGTGGTCTCCACCCGCGGGGTGGTGCCCGCATGCGCGAGCTACGACGCGGTGACCGTCTTCGCCGCCGACGTCGACCTCGCCGACCGGGCGATGGCCGTGATGGCCACAGCCCACGGCCCCCGTGCCTTCGGCGGTACCGCGGGCCGGATCCCGCTGGCGGCTCCCGAACAGCCGGTGGTCGCGATCCCGGCGGAACTACCCGAGCTCGATGATGCCTGGCGGGCGGCCTTCGCCGACGCGGTGACCCGTGCGCAGGCATGCGGGATGAGCGTCAAAGCCGTCGACCTGTCGGCCTTTCTCGCCGCCGCGACACTGCTGTACGGGGATGCGCTCGTCGCCGAACGCTCCGAGGCCGTCGGTGATTTCCTCGCCGGAGTCGACGAAGGCGGGGCCGGCGATGATCGTGCCGGGGTGGACCCGACCGTAGCCGGGATCGTCTCGGCGGCGGCCCGATTCTCCGCGGTCGACCTGCTGCGTGCGCACCGCAAGCTCGACGGCCTGCGGACCGAGGCGACGGCGCAGCTCGACGGCATCGATGCGCTGCTGGTACCCACCGCCCCCTTCCATCCCACGATCGACGAGGTCGCGGCCGATCCGGTCGGGGTGAACTCCCGGATGGGCACGTACACCAACTTCTGCAACCTCTTCGACCTGTGCGCGGTGGCGGTCCCGGCGGGCACCGTCGACGAACACGATGGCAGCACCGCGCAATTCGGTGTGACCTTCCTCGGCCGGACCCACCACGACGCACTGATCACCGACCTGGCGCGACGGTTCGCGGGTATGCCCGAGCAGCAGCGGGCGTGGCCCGAGCGGGCCGGTGCCCCCGCCGTCGAGCTGGCGGTGTTCGGTGCGCACATGCGGACCGGGCCGCTCACCCACGAACTGTCCTCGCGCGGAGCCCGCTGGGTGGGCCAGGTGCGCACCGCACCGTGGTACCGGCTGGTGGCGCTGGAGACGGCGCCACCCAAGCCCGGTCTGATCCGCGAACCCGGCGAGGGCCGCGGCATCCGTGGCGAGATCTGGCACCTGCCCCCGGACGCCCTCGGCGAGTTCCTGGCCGCACTGCCCTACCCGATGACGCTGGGCAAGGTCGAACTCGACGACGGCCGCTGGGTGGTCGGCTTCGGCTGCGCCGCCGACGCCGGCGAATCGGCCACCCCGCTGGACACCGACCGCTGGCCCCTGCCCACTTCCCCACGTTGAGGTGCCCCGCGGGTTGCGTTGTCCCGCCGCTGGTTGAGGTACCGTTCCCCGCCGGTTGAGGTGTGAGGAGCGCAAGCGACGAGCCTCGAAACCCGGTGAGACGACGACCACTAGAAACCGCCACATTGTCGGCTTGCGGGGTTTCGAGGCTCGCGAGCTCGCACCTCAACCGGCGAAGGGGCCGAGAACTTCGGTCATGGTGCGGCGCAGGGTGTCCCGGTAGCGGGCCACGTTGTCGAGTTTGATGTGCTCGTAGCCGCGGACCATGTCGGGCAGGGACAGCATCTCGATGACCGCGGGCACATCGGCGGCCCCGATCGTGCCGTCCCGCCACGCCCGCAGCACCCGGTCGACCACGTCCCGGTACTCACCGATCAACTCCCGTTCGGTGCGGCGTACCTCGGTGTGCCCGAACGGATCCAGTGTGGTGCCGCGTAGCCGCTTCATCCGGGCCAGCCCTGTCAGTGCCGGTCGCGTCCACTTGCCGAAGCCCACCTTGTGGTCGATGCCCACCGCCCGCAGCGTCGGCGGGTGCAGCCGCACCGAGGTCGACGCGTCGTCGCCGTAGGTGTGGGCGACGGTCTCGGCGAATTCCGGGTCGGCGGTCAGCCGGGCCACCTCGTACTCGTCCTTGTAGGCCATCAGCTTGTACAGGTAGCGGGCCACGGCCTCGGTGACGCCGTCGCCGAGGCCGGAGCGGTCGACACGGGCCACCAGTGCCAGATACGCCCGCGCGTAGTCGCGGTCGGCGTAGGCGATCAGCTCCTCGTACCGCCGGACGGTCACCGCGCTGACCACGGGATCGGTGATCCCCGCCGACAGCACCGCCCGCAGCGCATCCGGCGACGGCTCCACCTCGTTGTGCGATGACCTGGAATCAAGCACGGCCGTAAGCGCATCCGGGTCGGCCACCGACTGCCGGCCCCGCCGGAACGCCTGCACGTTGGTGGCCACCGCCACCCCGTTCAGTTCGATCGCCCGCTCGATCGACGCCGCGCTCACCGGCAACGCCCCGCTCTGGCAGGCGGCCCCGACCAGCAGCATGTTGGCGAACTGTTCGTCGCCGAACAGGGCGTCGCTGGTTGCCACCGCGTCCAGGTACACCGCCCGCGCCACATGTTCGTCGATCGCCGAATGCACGGCCGCGTCGGCGGGGAAGCCGACCTTGGTGTCGATGACCATCGATGCGCGTACTTTCACGACCGCACCCGCTGGGATTGAGGCCTTCAGAGGATTGCGGACTCGGAACTAAAATCGAGACTGCGCGTCGACATTGTCCAACGCAGGGCACATATGCGCGGCTTTGCCTGCATGAACCTGCGTCGCGACTCCGGCAAGCCAAGAACAACGTTGCGGCCGGCGTTGGAATCTTCATAAGTTCTCCTCCACCTGCGGGACGGAGCGACGGGATTGAGCCTGCATCAGTGCCAGAAGTGCGTACATAGCGCTTCATACTCAAGCTTGCCATTCACCCTGTCGTATTTCTTTATCACTCGCGTGCAGATCACCTCTCGACCGAACCGCTTGCAGCTTGGATCATGTTTTTCAGCAGAGCACACAGGAAGCGGGTGTCTGTGTTGTTTTACGATAAGTTGGGTAACGATGCTGAGCGAGATTTTGGGCATCTTGGTCTCCAGATCGACTGCGCGCTACTATCCCGATTCAATAGCCGTCCGATAGCGAGCGGCCCGGATCTAGGTCCGCGCCGTCGCGCGGACGCTGGCCGGCGGGGACGAGCGCCTCGCGGCGGCCGGCATCGAGACCAATCTCGGCCACATCGACAACAAGATCCTGGAATCCTTCACCGAACAGCTCGGCTACCCGTTCGCTCTCGATCTGGAGACGGACGATCCCGACTTCGGGGAGCATCTGGTCGCCGCCGAGCGGGATGCTGAAGCTCAAGCCCACGACGCGTTCGGCGCGCGAGGCTTCGTAGCCCGCATGCACGCCGATCGTGGGGTCGGCGGTGCGGTCGGCCTTCGCGCGATCCGCCGTCGCGACGGCCCGCTGCATCGCCTGCTCCGCCATGCGCAGCGAATCGCTCTCCGACACGATGCGTTCGCGCCAGGCGGCCGCGTCGCGGTCCAGCGGCAGCGGTTCCGACAACGTCGCCGGCGGCGCCAGCTCGATGCCTGGGAAACGGGCCGCCAGCCGGGCGCGGGCCTTGG
>CALLYK010000442.1 GCA_937858365.1 uncultured Isosphaeraceae bacterium
GGCGGGTCGCCCCACGGCTCGGGTTGCTCGAGCACTTCATGGCAGAGTACGAGCAAACGGGCCACGCTGACGACGGCCGGGTCGAAATCGATCCGGACACGACCCGCCCAGGCCCCTCGCCGGACCCTCAGGACTCCGGGCAAGGCCGCGAGTTCCGCGAACACTCGGCGACTGCGCGGCGTCTCCTCAAGGAAGCGGGTCTGACGCATCTCCAGCGAACCGCGACGCTCGGCCAGGACCTCCCAGGAGGACACCACCGCGCCATGACGGTGCAGGCTGAAGTTCCTACGGGTCTGGACGCGCGAGAAAGCCGGCAGAGACGTCCCCCCTACACTCCGGAGGGTGGCTGCCAGTCGCTTCAGGAAGGCGGCGGCATGGCGCGGTCCGGCGCGATGATGGACGGTCGCCCGGCCGGAGACGCGATCGACTTCCACCCACCGGACCTCATCCAAGGTAAAAACGCGGGCGAGGAACCGAGCGCAAGCCTCGTCGGCCCGCGGTCCGAACGTTCGCTCGTCCGTCAGGTCGAGCCGCCAGGGACGGGGCGCGACGCGAAGGTCCGGGTCGATCGTCGCCAGGGTCTGGGCCATCGTGGACGGCTCCGGCTAGGCCTGACCGGCAGGCTGACCGGGGAAATAGGGTTTGAGCCGCCCACTCACGACGAGTCCTTCCAGGGTCTCGGCGATCACGCTTTCTTCCCGGTCGAAGGTCGAGAAGATCCGGCGCAGGCGGGTCCGCCGCCGGTTCAACTCGTAGCCGACGTACATCACGGCCAGGGCGCCCAGAAGCGCGGGCATCCAGGGAGGTTCCTCATTCATGGACCGTGGTCCTTACCGTGTGAATGGCCATGCTCATAGCAACTCGTTGGAGGCCTCGCGCAAGATCTTGATCATGCCTTGGAAGCCCTGACTGTGCAACTTGCGCCGGACGGCCAGGTCGAGGTCCAAGGCGGTCCGATGGGTCGTGAGGAAGCGGACGAACTCTTGGAAGCGGGCCAGGGCCTGCTCCGGGTGCCGCATCAGACCTAGGTTCAAGTGGAACCCGCGATAACTCCGGGTCTTGCCGGGGGGCTTGATCAAGTCGTAAACCAAGATGATCGGGTCGTGGCCGATCAAGTCGGGGGCCTGGCGCAAGACCTCCACCGACATCTCGGGACTGAGCACGAAGAGTTGGTCATCCTTGGCGAAGCGCGCCATCAAGGGCAGGTGCGAGCGCACCGCCTTGGAGACCCCCGTGTTCCAGCCCGTGTCGATCAGGAAGATGTGGAAGCGCTGACGCGACGGGTCCACGCCGTCCTCGATGTCCCGGGCGCGCAGGTCGATCTCGATCGGCACCTCGTTGAGGGTCAGGTCCGAGGTCGTCTCGGCATGGTGGCCTTCTTCGTGCATGGCGACCCCTCTTAGAGCTCCAAACTGTCGGCGATCTCCGAGATGACTTGCCGGGCCTGACGACGGTGGTCGTCGGTCACCATCAGCTTCGCGGCCAGGGAGAGCCGCGCGTGGACGACCAGCTTCTCCGTCGTGAAATGGCCGACGAACGCCAGCCATTTCGATTCCAGGGTGAACTTGGGCTCCGTCTGGTGCCAGTGGAGCTCGGTTGGAAGGGGCATTTCATGCTTGCGCCGCTCGTATTCGGCATTGATCGCCTGTCGAGTCTCGTTGTCGAAGGGACGCCGCAAGGGACGCTCAAGCAGGGTTTCGTTCCAGGCCATGGGCGAGTTGGAGCTCCATCCGGTGGCGCCGTTCCGCCTCGATCTGCGCCACCTTCCGAAGAGGCAACACACCGTTGGCGAGGGCGCCGAGCGCCGAGACGTTGTTCGTGACCACCGACGCCATGATACCGAAACCCATCGTGAAGACACCCGCGATGCAGGCGATGTTGGGGGCCAGGATCATCCCCCAGCTTCGCTTGATGTTGCGGTCCAGGTCCCGGGCGATGTCGCGCAGCTCGCAGAGCTTGGCCAGACCCTCCTCCAAGAAGACGATGTGGGCCGTGTCGGTGGCGATCGACGTGGCCCCTCGCAACGAGATTGATACGTTCGCCTTCTTCAAGGCGATCGAGTCGTTGATCCCGTCGCCGACGAAGCAGACCTTCTTCCCTTCCGCCTGCAACTTGGCCACGTATTCGGCCTTGTCGGCGGGCAAGACCTGGGCGAAGTAGCGGTCCATGCCCAGCTCTTCCGCCAGCTTCCGCGTCGGTGCCTCGTGGTCTCCCGAGATGATCGCGATGTGTTTGACGCCCCGCTCGCGAAGGCCCTTCACGATGTCCTTCACCTCGGGCCGGACCGACGCCTGCAGCTCGATCGCGCCGCCGAGTTGGTCGTCCACGCCGACCATCACCATGGTGAAGCCCTCAAGGTGGGCGGTGGCCAGGGCCTCCTCGACTTCCGGCGTGAGGGGAATGTTCTCTTGCTCCAGGAACCGCCTGGAGCCCACCCGAACGGTATGACCCTCAATCTGGACCGTGATGCCGTAGCCGACCTTGTACTGGCTGTCGTCGGTGGCGGGCAGTTCCAGCCCCCACTCGGCCGCCTTGTGCAGGATCGCCTGGGCGATCGGGTGATGGAACTTCTTCTCGGCCGCCGCCGCGTAGCGCAAGACCCGCTCCGACGAGACGCCGTGACAGCCGATCACGCGGCCCACTTCCGGACGTTCCCGTGTCAGCGTTCCGGTCTTATCGAACAAGACGGTGTCGATTTCGTTCATCAATTCCAGGGCCCGGCCGTCTTTCACCAGCACGCCCTTGCTCGCGCAGAGGGCCAGCGAGCTGAGCATCGCCAGCGGGGCCGCCATGCGGATGCCCGTGCCGAAGTCGCTGTTGAGCGCGGCCACGGCGCCGGCCGGTCCCATCGCCGCCATGCCCACCGCGCCGATCGCCAGGGTCGGGATCACCGCCTTGTCCGCCAGGCGTTCCCCCTTGTGTTGCGAGGTCAGCTTGTAGCCGGCCGTGTCGCTGAGGATCCGGGCGATCTTCGCCGAGGCCGTCTCCGTCCCGGACTGTTCCACCGAGATCAGCGCCTTGCCCGCGACCATGATTGTCGATGCGAAGACCTTGTCGCCCACGCCTTTCTCGGCCGGGGTCGATTCCCCAGTCAAGGCGTGTTGGTCGATCATCGCCATCCCCTCGCTGATCACGCCGTCCACCGGCACGACCTCGCCCGTGTTCACGACCACCAGGTCCCCGGCTTGCAGCTTGTCCAGCGAGACCTGCACCTCCACACCGTCACGATAGAGCCAGCAATACCGCGGCTGCTTGCCGAACGCGTTGAGAAGCAGCTTCTTGGAGTCGTCCTGGGTCTTCTTCACCAGGAGCCGGCCGAAGCTCAAGCACCAGCAGAGCACGGCCCCCGGGAAGATCGACATCGTCCCCAAACACCCCAAGACCACGATCGAGTCGAGCACGTCCACCCCCAGGCGTTTCTCCTTGAAGAGCACCTCGTAGGCCCCTTGAAACGACGGGATCGACGTGTAGGCGAAGACGCCCGCCGCCACCGGCAAGAGGCCGGGGGCCGCGAACTGCGCCGCCGCGGCCAGAGGCAGCGAGGCCGAGCAGATCGGCAAGTGCAGGTCGAGCTTGTCCAGCTTCGTGGGGAACTCGGCGCTCGCGAGGGCCGAATCCAAGATGGAGATCAGTTGCCAATGGTCGATTTGACGAGGATCATAATCAATCGACACCTGAGAAAAGAGAGTATTCGTGGAATACTTGTCCACGCCCAGGACGCTCATCAACTCCCGCTCGATCGCCTCGGCCAGGTCCTTCTTGCGGTAGAGGACGGGGTTCCTCAGCTTGATCCGGCCGTTGGCGTGCTTGCGGATCGTCCAGCCACCGGCGACCTTGCCATGTCTCTGAAGCCGGACAACTCCATGCCGGTCCAACGCCGTGATCGGCGGGGCCACGTGCCAGGCCCCGCGATCGTGCGCAGGCACATGCTGATTGACCGATGTGTGCCGGGCCGGGTGGTTGTATTGGTGCCCCTCGACGTCCACCGAGCGCCGGGCCTCCGCGTGGGGCTCGATGGTCAGGACCGCGACATCATCGTCCTCATAGGATGCGTGGCCATTGGCATGGCCCGTGACATGCGCTTTACCGTTCGCCAACGCGAGCGCCCGGCCGTCCGCCTCGACCGGGTTTGATGCCCCCGTCACCTCGGGCCGCAGTAGGCCGGCCAGTCGCCGAACCACCACCTCCAGAAGGTGGGTCGCCGGGCAAAAGCGGATTTCGGCCCGCCCATCGCGCAGGACGAGTTCCTGGACCTCTCCGGATTGGAACACACGCTGGACGAACAGTTGACAATTGGGGTCGTTCACATCACCAAATAAGGACTTGCTCTGGATGTGAATGACACCGGCTGACGGAAAAGTGACGGACAAATCCATCGGTGCGGTCCTTGGAAGTGACGTCCGAGCTGATGGAGGTAACACAAGATGAGGTTGAGAGTGGTCGCTTTGGGGGGGAGGAATGTGACGGGATGCGGCTCTCAAGGGCCCTGTTTGGCTGGATCAAAAGACGCCCGCTTCCGCGGTGTGGCTGCCATTCGTTTGCGAAGGCGCGGCCGATCGGGCCGCCTCCTTGATAGGTGCGAAGCGTTCGGCCACGGTCCTGGCGATCTCGGCGTAACCGTCTCCCAGGCCGTCGCCCGCTCCCGCCATGGCCGCTTCCAGGAGCCCGCCGAATTTCTCCTTGAGTTTGGGATAGGCGGCATGCCCGAAGGCGCCGACCAACACGCCGGCCGTGAAGAACGCCACCTCCGATCGCGTCACAGGCATTGTCGGCCCCCCCTCTCAACCGAGCGTCTCCGGCCCTTCATCGCGCGCCTCAAGAGAATGATCGGTCCCAGGTGTCTCCGGGCTGGGTGAGGATCGAAGGTTAAGCCGATGGGGGGCGATCGGTCGTCACGATCAAGCGGACTGCGACGATCCGGTCGCCTGTTCTGGACCCGCCGTCCCCGGCGACCCCGAACGCAACTCCCGGACGAAGTCCGAGGCCGCGGCGGCACCGTCGACGAGTCCATGCACCATCGCATTATCGCGAGGGACCATACGGGCGAGTAAGGCCGCCGGAAAGACGACCCCAAAGGCCACACCGTAGCCGATATTGTAAGCCGCTTTGGAAAGACCCGATTCGACCATCGGCACCGCCCGCGACGCATCCGCCGCAGCCTCCCCAAGGTCCCGTCGCGCCGATCGGACGGCCGACTCCATCGCGTCGGCCAGGTCCGTAAGCGGGTCCGTAGGTCTGGTCGATGTTTCGGACATCTCCAGCACGCCTCCCAAGATGAGCACAAAGTCTCTGAGACACGCCGGGATCGTGGCGCATCCTTCCCACGGGTCGCAAACCTCACGACCTTCCACCTCAGTATTCCACTCGAATAGGCATGAGGCAACAGAGTCGCCACTCTCTACCGCTTTTCTAAACAAGGTCCCTGGATTCGTCCTTGAATTCGGGACCGCGAGACAGTTGGCTTCGCGGAGGATTGGGATGGCGAGATATAATATTTTGTTCACTATCGGAGCGCTCGCGCATGCGCCCGAACCACCTGGTCGCCCCTCGACTGGAGAGACCCGCCGCCGCGTATCCGGCAAAAACGGCAAGACCCCATCGCGAAGACCGGCCCGGGTCCACGTCCACCCGGCCGTCGATCGGACCGGCCTTCGGGAAGGGCCCGTTCACTTGTGGTCGTCGGAGAGTGTTTTCGTGCAAGTCGGGTCCTCCCGCGTTCGCGGGCCCGCCCTTGGGTCTTCCATTTCTCGCGCCGCAGGGCGGCCCGTTCCCACTGAGAATCGGGGACTTGGGTGCGGGCAAAGTGACGTCCGGGGCCGGCGGATGACGTTTGGTCCTCCGGCCTGGGGCGGCGCGTCTCCATCTCGACTTTGGCGACCTGTCCGCTCACTCATGCGTCACAGATCGTCCCCGAGGCATCGCGAGACGTTGGAAGGTCCGCTCGGCTTCGACTCGCTCCTCGGGGGTCACGGGAAGACTCGGTGGACGCATTGTGGGAAATCCCCGCGGATAGGTGAGGGAGTTTGGGCTGTCCCACCAGAATCCACTTTCGCGAGGGATTTCCCACCGACTTTGGTGATACCCGCCCCGCACGGGGGAATGAGGTCCCGCGGCGTTGTCGCGGTCCCCCTTGGGGGCCTATGATGGACGCTCGCTTCGACGGTCGCGAGAGACGCCCATGACCGCCCCAGGAAACCCCACGATCGAACCTCGCGCATTGGCGCCCGACCCCGCTTGGCGCACCGCCTTTCCAGCCCTGACGCGCGAGGTGCGTCCTGGCACACCTCTGGTCTATCTCGACTCGGCCGCGACGGCCCTGAAGCCGTGGCCAGTCATTCGCGCCGTTCAGGCTTACGACACCGAGTATCCGGCGAACGTCCATCGGGGCCTGCACGCGCTCAGCGAGGAGGCGACCGAAGCGTATGAGGGGGCCAGGGCCAAAGTCGCGCGGTTCCTCAACGTGAATGATGACGAGATCGTCTTCACGCGCGGGACGACCGAATCGATCAACCTGGTGTCGCGGTCATGGGGCGGGACCTTCCTGGGGCCTGGCGACGAGATCTTGCTGACGGTCTTGGAACACCATTCCAACCTCGTCCCCTGGCAGATGCTGGCCCGGGAGCGCGGTTTGACCCTGCGATTCGCGGACATCGACGACGAGGGCCGGCTGGACCTGAATTCGTTCGCCGGTCTTCTCAACGAACGAACGCGCCTGGTGGCGGTGACGGCGATGTCCAATGTCGTGGGCACGCTCCCGCCTCTGGACCGCCTTCTGAGCATGGCCAAACTCCGCGGGGCGAAAGTGCTGGTTGACGCCGCTCAGGCGATCGTCCACGGCCCGATCGACGCGCGGGCCCTCGATGTCGATTTCCTGGCCTTCTCGGGCCACAAACTGTACGGGCCGACGGGGGTGGGGGTGCTCTACGCGCGTCGCGAACACTTGGAGGCGATGCCGCCGATGCTGGGCGGGGGCAGCATGGTCCAGCGCGTGACGTTGGAAGGGGCCGAATGGACCGAGTCCCCTTGGAAATTTGAAGCGGGGACCCCACCAATCGCCCAGGCGATCGGCCTCGGCGCGGCGATCGACTTCGTCCAGGGTCTCGACGCCGAGGCCCTGGCGATCCATGAGCGAGCGCTCACGCTTTACGCTCATGAACGTTTGGCGCTTGTGGAAGGCGTGCGGATCGTGGGTCCGCCCCCCTCGGAGAAGGGGCCCGTCTTGGCGCTCGACGTGGAGGGCGTCCACCCTCACGACCTGGCCCAGTTGCTGGACCGGCACGGCGTGGCGATTCGGGCGGGCCACCACTGCGCGATGCCCTTGCATCGACGACTCGACCTGGCCGCCTCGGCAAGGGCGAGCCTGGCTCTCTATAATACGACGAGCGACATCGACTGCCTGGCCGAAGCGATCCACGACGCCCGGCGTGTGATGGGTCGGCGGTCGCGCCCCGAACCGAGACCCGTTTGATGGACGACGATCTTTATCGCGACGAGATCCTCGATTACTCGGAGTCGAAGGCCCATCGCGGTCGGCTGGAGGACCCCGACTACCAGGCCGACCTGGACAATCCGCTTTGTGGCGATTGCATCCACATCGAGTTGGCGGTGGACGACGACGGCCGGATCGACCGCGTTCGATTTGAAGGGCGCGGCTGCGCGATCAGCCAGGCCTCGGCCGCGATGCTGGCCGAGCACCTGGAAGGCAAGAGCGAATGCGCCGCCCGTGAAATGACGGCCGACGACATGATGAGTGTCTTAGGCATCCAGCTCACGCCCGCTCGGCGCAAGTGCGGCCTGCTGGCATGGAAAGCCGTGAACAAGGCGCTGGACAGCGCCGGCCCGGAGGCGAACGTCGGGGGCCGATCTCGCCGTCCTTGACCCGACTCGCGTGATCGTGGGCCGGGGACCTTGATAAGCGCCTTCATCTCAGGGGCCTATCGGTGGTGGCGTTTCTCCTCGCCTTCGATGGACCCGCCGAGGTCAAGGGACCCAGCGGTCCTTCCTGTCCGCCTCGGGCGGATGGCGGAGAGAAGTCGACTCTCGAGGACGGCGCTCATCGCGAGGCCGAATCTCACAAAAACATGAGATGTCACGCTTTTGCCGTGCCCATTGCGTATGGTTGATGAGAAGAAGTCCCCGATGTCTTGTCGATCATGGACGGCCCGCCTTCTCGTGGGAGTGGCCCATCACGAGGAGACCTCCTGGATGTCGTGTCGCTCGACGCCGGACCCTCTTGATCTCGCCGATGTCGGACTTCACGCTGCAAGACATGGACGTTAGGGACCACCCGCGTCCCGCCTGGAGAGTACGCCACAGGGGCCTCATCAGACCACGCGCGGGATCGTCGTGGGGTGTCGACGCTTCCTTTTCCCAGATTTCGGATTCGCTCATTGCTCATCCTGGTCGCCGTCGTGGCCCTCCCACTTGGGTTCGAGGTGAATCGGCGCCGGTGGGTCAGCTTTCGCGCCCTAGCTAATCAGCAGGCCCGATATGAGAGAGAATGCGTCGGTGCAGGCCACGAGTTCAACGATTTGGCCGTGAATTTTGAAAAGATGAGTCGCCGCGGCGTCGAACGAAGCGATACTCAGAACGATAGCACCTATGGCGAGATTTCGGAGAAGCTGGCGGTGGAGGCGCGACGTTTGTACCGTCGGGCCGAGTATCACGGTCGGCTGAAGCGACACGACGAAAGTCGCTGGTAGTGCCTCGCGACCGAGGAGGGACCTTTCGTCATGGCGTGACGTTGAGGCCCATCGAAGACGCGCGAAAGACTTGACTAGTATGAAGGTCCTTGTCGTGTCTTGTGTGATTGTGTCTTCGAAGGCGAGACATCTTTGAAGCGAGTCGCCGTTCGAGCGGTCCACGATTGGGTTGGGCACGACCGACGCGTGAGGGGCGGAACATGCGGGACACTCTCAATCGGAACGGCCCTAGGCGGTCAGTTCGGGCCCGGCGGCCCCTGTGCTTCGGAGGTGTTCGACCAGGCCGGCCGTGAGCGTGCCGGCGTTGTCCATGCGAGGCACCTTGTTCTGGCCGCCGAGCTTCCCCCGGGCGCGCATCCACGACTCGAACCCGCCCGGTCGCGCCACCAGAAGGGCGGGCGCCGGCAGCCCCACACCCTCGGCCCGGTGCGCTTGATAGTCCGCGTTGCGCTCGCGCAGGTCGACGTCCAGGGCGTCGCGGAAGGCCGTCAGGTCCGTCGGTTCCGTCAGGAACTCGACCACGTATTGATGGTACCCCAAGGCCCCTCGAAAGACCGGCCCAACATGCCATTCGCGCACCGCGGCCCCCGTCGCCACCGCCGCGCTCGCGATCGCCGCTTCCACTTCCTCGCTGATCAAGTGCTCGCCAAACGCCGAGAGCGTGTACTTCGTCCGCCCCGTGAACGTGATCAAAGGCGGACTCAGCGACTCGAACCTCACCGTATCGCCGATGATATGCGCCCACATGCCTGCGCATGTCGAAACAACGATTGCATAGTTTCGACCCGTGGTAACGGTGCCCAGCCAGTGCCGGGTTGGGTTGGGCCCGTCGAGTTCGTCGACCGGGACGAACTCGTGGAAGATCCCGTGGTCGAAGACGAGGCGCAGATGGCCTGTTTCGGGGTCGCCGAAGGCGATGAAGCCTTCAGAGCAGGGGTAGGTCTCTTGCAGACCCACGCCCGCGCCGAGCACCTTGCGGAAGGTCTGCTCGTAGGGGTCGAACTTGACGCCGCCGTGGACGACCACTTCCAGCGAGGGCCAGACTTCGGAGAGGGTCTTGGCCCCCTTCAGGTCCATGAGGCGTTGAAAGAGCATGAGGAGCCAGCTCGGCACTCCGCCGACGAGCGTGATGGGCTCGTGGAGGCTCCGTTCGGCGAGGGCGTTGAGTTTGCGGTCCCAGTCGGTCTCGTGGGCGAGGTCCACGGGCGGGAACGTGAACGAGCGGAGCCAGGGGCTGACCTCCAGCGACGCGATCGCCGAGAGGTCACCCTGGCGGACGCCCGGCGCGGGTGCTTCCAGGGCGGTCGAACCGCCGAGGAAGAAGAGGCGGCCGCGAAAGAGGCGCGATCGTGGATGGGCCCGCATGTGATGGGCGACCATCGTCTTGGCGCCGAGTTGGTTTGAGGCCAGCATCTCTCGGGTCACGGGGACGTATTTGGTCGCGCCTTGCGTGGTGCCGCTGGTGAGCGCGAGGTAGGGGACGAGCCCGGGCCAGGTGAGGTCGCGATAGATGGGGTAAGGACCGCGGAGGTAGTCGCGCCAGAGGTCTTCGTAGGTCCGCAGGGGGACGGCCTTTTGATAGTCGGCGACCGTGCGGATGGCGTCGAAGCGGTGGTCTCGACCGAAGCGTGTCTTGCGGGCCGCGTGGAGCAGGGCCATCAACTGCCGACGCTGGGTCTCCACCGGGTCGAGCCCGGCGAGTTCACGGCACCTGGCCCCGGCGTAGGCATGAAAACCGCGATTGACCAGGGGCTTGAGGACGGAAATCGGCGACATTCCACTTTTCCGGACAATTGCGTTTCGCCGATCTTAGGGGGCGAAAGGCGGGTCATTCCACGGACGGAAACGCCAACGATGCCCATTCGACCGCGTTCCCGCAATGGGAACTTCGCCGGCGTTCGCCGTCGCGTCGAGTCCCGTCGTCGCGACAGGGTCCGGAGGGTGCGACCGCCGATGAGACGTCTTCGGAACAGTCGCGGAATTCGGCGGAAACATCATCGATTTCCAATCCGGATCACTCATCAAACACCTTGACGGCTTCGCCTCCCGAGCGTGTGGCCAGGTGCTGCCAGACCCCGGGAGCGGGCAGGTTCGCCCACCAGCCGCGGGGGTCGGTGATCGCCCCGACGGGCCGGCCTCCGGGCATCCTGATCGACCACGATTGGATGGTCTCCTTGACGAAACGGGTGGACCCATCGGCCATCAAGACGTTCACTCCCGCCCCATGAAGGCTGGAGGCCGCGGTGGGGTAAAAGTAGGCCGGGCCGCCCACGGCCTTGGATTTCAAGTTCGGCGGGTACATGGCCGTGAAGAGCGTGTCGCCGCGATTTCCAGTGAACCACCAGCCGAACCTGGGTTGGTCCAGGAGCGGGTTCACCTTCTCGCTCAGGAAGATCGTCTGACTCAAGCCGTCGGTCACCGATGACAAACCCAGGTTGGCGATATCGTTGAAGCAACCGTTGTTCTGCTCCAACTGCGTCGGCCAGACCTTGCAATGCGACCTCTCCGAAGGCAAGGCGGCGGTGTTGAGTGAGCCGAAGTTGCCGGAGTAACTCGTGAGGGGCAGTCGGTGGGGGGCCGGCATGGGGTCGGGCACGGAATCGACGAGAAGGTGCGCGGTGTCCAGCGTGAACGTGTTCGCCGCCGCGGGGTCGCTGGGGCAACAAGACAGTCCCACGCGCGCCGACCAGACCGACGTGTTCTCGCGGGCCGTGATCGCGACCGATTGATTGATCGCGTCGTACAAGGCCGACTGCTCCACGTAAGGCAAGACCTGGACGAAGATGCTCTTGTCGATGTACGTCGTGCTGCACGGCGGGTTCGGGCCCGCGTATCGGCGATCGTAGAGCGGGAATCGGCCAGGGGGCAACAAGCCGACCGTGTCGTGATAGGAGTGCAGGGCGATCCCGATCTGTCGCAGGTTCGAAGCGCACCGGTGGCGTCGACCCGCCTCTCGTGCGCTCTGGACGGCGGGCAAGAGCAAGGCGATCAAGGCCCCAATCAAGGCGATCACCACCAACAACTCGATCAGGGTAAGACCGGCGTGGCGGACGGGCGTCTTTGGTCGCGGCGGCATGGACCTTTACCCCCCTCAATCGCGATAGTCCACAAGGACCGTGATCGTCACCTCCTCGTCGTCGGGCCCCATAAGGACGATCTCGTCTCGGGGAGCGCCCTCGGGCGGGGCCTTGGTGATCCGCGCGCGCAGCGTCCTGGTCGACTTGCGCTCCCCTTCCGCAGGTCCAATCTCGACATCCATGTACTCCGGTTTCCGCGCGATCCGAGGCTCGCCTTCTTCGGGGCGATCTTGGACCAGAAGGACCTTGCGTACCAGGGCCGTCAATCGCTCGAGCCCCTCCGCGCCGAAAAGCAAAGTGGTCGGCGCGGCCCGGAGCGACCCGCGTGTCGTGATGGCCAGATGCAAGGGCAACTCGTATCGGGTCCCCTTGTGCTCCACGAGGACGGTGACTGAGTCGCTCGGGTCGGGCCGGACGGATGGGGCGCACTTCAGGACCAAGGTCGCCTGGCCCACGATCGCGGCGGGGGTCGGGGCCCCGCCGATCCCCAGCCCCGGCAGGGACCGGATCGCTTGAGGTTGGTCGGCCTCCATCTCCAGCGTCATGCCCTCGGGAAGGCCGGTCGCTCCGAGGAATCGGAAGCCGGCCCCGTCCGGCCCGCTCGCTTACGAGACCTCGACCTTTCCTCGCGCCTCCTCGCCGCGCCGTCGAACCAGTTGGAGCGTGGACGGCACGAGTTGGGGAGGCGACTTGCCGAACCAAGTGAGGTGAACGACCTGGGTCTTCTCCGCCTGGTCACACGCGACGGCCAAGCGTGCCGAACCGGGCCCGGGGGAGACCTTCACGGTCGCCTGCACGCTCCCGCGACCTCCCGCCGGCAGTTCGCACGGGCCTTCCGCGACCGTGCAAGAGCAACTGCTCGTGACCTCCGCGATCTTCAACGGAGAACCCCCCACGTTGGCGATGGGGATGGACACCTCCCGCGTACCGGGATCAAGGACGCCAAGGTCGATCACGGGCATTTCCAAACGGAGCGCCGGAGCGGAGGGGGCGCCTCCGCAGCCGGCCAAGAGGAGCGAGCAGGCGGCCACGGTCCCCACCACGGTCCCCAATCTCGCGCGAATGCGGCGGTCGTTCGCGCTCATCCCGGTGTCCATTGGCATCATCAACCTCCGCTGGTCCACCTTACCCTGAAGGCACATCATGAGCGGACGAGACTGGCCCTCGACCAACGCGACGCAATCACGGAGGTCACCACGACGGCCGCCGCGAAGGCGACCGCCCCGATCCGCGCCGGGCCCCACGCGGACGCGGGCACCAGCTTGGCCAGGAATTCACGGCGTGCCGCCTCGTCGACCGGACAGGCGATCACGACACCCGTCCAGTCCTTCTGAAACTCCTGGTAAGGATGGAGTCGCGCGGGGGACGGGGCGTCAAGCAAGATCACACCCTTCTCGTGGAGGCCCATCAAAATCGCGTAGTGGCCCCCGGTCGCGTAGCGCGTCGCGCTGTGAAGCTGGACGATGCAGGGCGGGGGCAGGTCCGGCAGGTGATTCCAGGAGACCTGTGCGCAAACGGGTCCAAGGCCGATCGCGGTCGCTGCGCGTTCGATGTCCGCCACCGAGCACTCCCCGTTGGGGCGCGGGCGAATGAGTTGTTCGAGTTCCTTGAACGGGACGGCGACATCACGGAAATGGGCCACGAGCATCAGGCAGTTCAGGCCGCAGCACCGATAAGGACCAGCTTCAGCATTGGAAGAGCGCGGCGAGTCGGCGCCCGACCCGCCAGGGGCACCTGCCGCGACCAGGCCGAGGAGCACTTGCATCAGGAGGTTCGCGAGAAGGTCCATGACACCGCGCCTTCGGACAACGGAAATCTTAACGAGTTGCATCCACCGATTCATCGCCTCACGAAACGTCGGATGAGGAACGCGGCCACAAGCACGACCATTCCTCCGCACACCGAGACCGCCCACCACGTCCAGGCCGGCACTCGATCTTCCTGAAGAAAGACCAGTTGAGGGGGTTTCCGCCGCGACCCGGGCACGCCGGCCAGTTTCTTCTTCTCGTCGGCCGCGAGTTGGGCGAGGTACTTGTCCGGGTCCTCGGCCCCTTGCGTGTAGACCACGTTTCGCCTTCGGTCCACCACGGTCGCGCCGTTCGGGATGGTCACGTCAAACAGGGAGTCGGGCAAGTCGGCCTGAAATCGCGATTCTTCTTCGATCACATCCAGCGTGCAAATCGACACGATTTTTCCATGAAGAGGCGATTTTGGGTCTCGTCGCGGGATCCTTCTCAGGACCCGGACGGGGGCCCAAACTCCGGGTTCCACTTCCTTGAGGGTGTTCTCCAGGTCCTGGACGTGGAAGTCGGTCCCATCAATCCGGACCCACTGAGTCATCCTCACCGGCAAGTAATTGCGTTCCGGGTCCAGCCACACCCTCCACCTGACGTTCATCAGGTCCCCGTCATTGGCAGTCGGAACGTCGACCACGTAAAGACGGCCCTCGCGCGGCAGGAGTTTCGACTTTCGGGCCCTTGAAAGCTTGATGCGGTCGATCGTGCCCGAGAAGTAACGGAAGGAACTCTCGTAGTCGTCATACTCGTGAGACCCGAACCCCAGAAAATTGTTGTCGAGGGTGACGGACCGGTCGCCCTGAAATGCGTACGCCGTTTCGCCGTCCCAGATCATCGGCGGTCCGTAAGACGTTTGATCATCGGACTTGAAGACGCCGCGCCTCTTGGCCCCTCGGCGCTGAATGTGCGAGAAACACGGGTAAAATCGGGTGCCTTCGTCTTCGGTCAATAGCCGATCCGGGTCGATCTTGGGGTCCACCAAGGACAACACGGTGGATTTCAGCTTCAAATCATAGGGACCGACGAGTTCCGCGCCCGCCTCCCAACGGTCCAGGACATCCTGGACCGTGAGTTGCCGCATCTCCCGCGAAGAGCACGGGAGCAGGGCCGAGAAGACG
>CALLYK010000443.1 GCA_937858365.1 uncultured Isosphaeraceae bacterium
GAAGAGCTTGGCGGGGGCGTGGTTGATCGGCTCGGTGGCGACCGACTTGACGATCGCCAGGTCGTCCACAATGCCCGCGGTGTGGGGCAGACATTCCGAGACCCAGGCGCCGCTCTTACCGTGTTGGGCGAACTTCCGGGCAGTCGCCAGGAGCTTCGGCTTCTCCTTGGCGAACGTGTCCATGAAGGCGAACCGCTTGCCTTCCAGGAAGGAATCGGGGATCGGCTGGTCGTGCCGCTTGGTCAGTTCCGGCTTGAAATCGAACAATTCCAGTTGACTCGGCCCGCCCGCCATGAAGAGGAAGATCACGTTCTGGGCGCGAGGCGCGAAGTGCCCCGGCCGAGGCGTCATGGGCTCGGTCCGACGATCCGCGTCGGACGCGCTCGCCTCCTGCAAGAGGGACCCCAAGGCGATCGAGCCAAGGCCCAAGCCGCATCGCCCAAAAAAGTGGCGGCGTGTTTCGTTCAAGGTTGGGTCGAAGTTGATCATAAGGTCACTCACGACAAATGAATTCATCCAGGTTCATCAGGACGCGGACGATCGCGGTCCAGGTCTCAACCGGGTCGGCCCCACAGCCTTCGAGCGATTCTCGCAAGGAAACGAGGCGCGCGGTTTCCTCGTGGTTGGCGGGACGACCCAGACATGTTTGGAAGGCCCGATCAAGCCTCGCCTTGTCTTCCTCCTCGCCGAGTAGCTTGGTCGCGAGGGCCCGCGCGCACTCGACGAACGCGGCGTCGTTCAGGAGCGTGAGGGCTTGAAGGGGCGTGTTCGAACGTTCGCGCCGCGTGCAGGAACGCGCCGTGTCGGGGCCGTCGAAGACGGTAAGCAGCGGATGCGGCGTGGCCCGCCAGAGGAACGTGTAAAGGCCGCGCCGATAGCGATCGGGCCCGTCATCGGCCTTCCACGGGCGACGCATCTGGCCGAGGTCCATCACGCCTTCGGGCTGCGGTGGGAAGACGCTGGGCCCGCCGACGCGCTCGGTCAAGAGGCCGCTCACGCGGAGGGCCGAATCACGGATCAACTCGGCATCCAGACGCAACCGTTCCTGACGGGCGAGTAGGCGGTTCCCCGGGTCGATGTTCGCCAGGTCGGGCCGCGCTCGCGACGATTGGCGATACGTGGCGCTGGTGACGATCAACCGATGAAGGGCCTTCTGACTCCAACCTTGGCTCGCGAATTCGGTGGCGAGCCAGTCGAGCAATTCGGGGTGCGACGGCGGCGCACCTTGCGTGCCGAAGTCGTTTTCGGTCTCGACGAGGCCGCGGCCGAAATGGGCCTGCCAGAGGCGATTGACGGTCACACGGGCGGTCAGTGGGTTCCGCTCGTCGAAGAGCCAGGCGGCCAGGTCGAGCCGGTTCGGAGAGGGCCCCTGGGCGCGAAGCGGTCCCAGCACACCAGGCACGCCGGGACCCAAGGGCCGCTCGGGACGTGTGAAGTCTCCTTGAATCAAGAAGCGCGTCTCGCGGGGCGCCCCGCGACGTTCGCGCACGACCATCGTCGTCGGAAACTTGGGGGCCCCCTTCTGGATCGCGGCGACCGCCTTCTTGTGTTGGGCCGCGTCGGGCGCCTGGTCGATGTAGGCCGCGAAGACGACCCGGTTCTTCACCTGGTCACGCTTCTCGAAGGGCACGTCGAATGCCTCGCGCACCTCCTGCGACTGCTTCTGCCGACCCACCATGTCGAGCGATTGTTCCCACGCGTTCTGACGTTCGCGAAGCTCCGGCTTCTCCTTCCAGAGGTCTTGCAGGAACGAGGCGACCTTCGCGTCCACTTCCTCGCGACGTTTCACGTCATCGGCCGACGCGACCGGGACCTCGGGTTCGTCGCAATTGTTGAAGAAGGCGAAGAGGCGGTAGTACTCTTCTTGTGTGAGCGGGTCGTACTTGTGGTCGTGACACTGGCAACAGCCCATCGTCAGACCAAGAAATGCCGTCGCGGTCGTGCTGGTGCGGTCCATCACCGATTCGATGCGAAATTGCTCTTTATCGATCCCCCCTTCTTGATTGATGGGGGTGTTGCGATGAAAGCCGGTGGCCACGATCTGGTCCAGGCTCGCGTTGGGACGAAGGTCCCCGGCGAGCTGGTCGGTGGCGAACTCGTGGAACGGATGGTCTTTGTTGAGGGCGTCGATGACCCAATCGCGATACTTCCAGATGGAACGCGGGGCGTCGATACTGTAGCCGTTGGAGTCGGCGTAGCGGGCCAGGTCGAGCCAGGGTCGCGCCCAGCGCTCCCCGTACCGCGGGCTCGCGAGCAAGCGATCGACAAGGCGTTCGTAAGCGTCGGCGCGTGGGTCGTCCAAAAACGCGCGCACATCCATCAGGGTTGGCGGCAGGCCGAGCAAATCGAGGTGAAGTCGACGAGCCAGCGTCGCTCGATCGGCCTCGGGAGATGGCGTGGTCCCGGCCGTCTCGATCTGCTTGAGGATGAACGAGTCGATCGGGTTGATGACCCACGACCGGCGACCCACATCGGGCGGCTCGACCGCCTTCGGGGCCACGAACGCCCAGTGAACGACGGGCCGAGAAGGTGTCTCGTCGGTCGGCGCCGGCGCCCCGGCCTCGATCCAGGCGCGTAGGCGGGCCAATTCGTCCTTGTTCAATGGGGGCCTTCGCAGCGGCATGCGCTCGGTGTCTCCCTCGCCGAGCACTGAGAGCAAGAGCGGCGATTCATCGGGCCGACCGGGCACCAGAGATGGTCCATTGTCGCCCCCCTTCAGCGCGTTCGCGACCGTGTCGAGACGAAGGCCACCGCGCGGCCGCGTCTCTCCGTGGCAGGAAACGCAGTGCTTGGCGAGCATCGGCTTGATATCGCGCGCGTAATCGACGTCGGCGGTCCCGAGCAAGAGCGCGAAGTAGATCGGCGGCGTGAGCATGGTGTGCAACCGAATCGAGGGCGGGCCGTTTCGATCATTGTCCGGCGTCGCGATGCAACTCGCAAGGTCGTGAGGCGCCTTCCGCGCGAGGCCTCCCGCGGTCGTCTTTCTCGCCGGCCGCGACACCGGCCCCTTGTGCCATCGGTCGTTTCGTCCGATCATCGGCGCGTTCGTCGCCGATAGCGGTCCCGATGTCTTTTCGAGATTGGTCCATGAACACACGAAGGCACTTGATCGCGTATCTCCTCTTGGCGACGGTCGTCTCCACCGCTCGGGCGCAAGCGCCAAGGGTCGCGGTCCGGCCGGCCGAGTTTGACGTGATCGTGGAGAAGAACGTCATGATCGCGGCGCGCGACGGCGTGAAGCTCGCGGCCGACATCTATCGTCCAGCGCGTGAGGGCACGGCCCCCGCACTTCTCACGCGCACGCCCTACAACAAAGGTGACGGGACCTCCAGCGAGGCGAAGTACTACGCGAGTCGCGGCTATGTCGTCGTCATGAACGACGTGCGCGGCCGCTACGCGAGCGAGGGGACCTGGCGGCTCATGGCCGACGACCCGAACGACGGCCACGACGTGGTCGAGTGGATCGCGGCGCAGCCTTGGTCGAACGGCAAGGTCGGCACGTTCGGCACGAGCTATCCAGGCGGAACGCAACACGCGCTGGCCGAGACCAACCCGCCCCACCTGACCACGATGGTCCCCGTCGACGCGCTCTCGAACACGGGGGTCGCCGGCATGCGACACAACGGCGCCTTCGAGCTCCGCTTCATGAACTGGGTCTTTCAGATCGGCGCCCCGAACAGCAAGGCCGCGCTGGCCAACCCCAAACTGCGCGAGGCCCTGACCGAAAACGGCCGCCGGATTCGCGAGCACGCCGATAACCTCCCTGTGCGCCTGGGAAATACTCCCTTGCGCGGGGTCCCCGAATACGAAGCCTGGCTCGTCGAGGCCATGCGCAGCGGGCCGGAGTCCCCGTTTTGGAAAATCAAGGGAATGTCCGTGATCGATCATGTCAAGGATTATGCCGACGTACCCATTCTGCATATCACCGGCTGGTACGACTCGTGGACGCGTCAAGTGACGATGAACTACCTGGCCCTTTCGGCGTCCAAGAAGGCGCCCCAGCGCTTGCTAATTGGGCCGTGGGTCCACGGCTCTCAGCGCTCCAACGTTTCCGGTGAAGTGGAGTTCTCCTCGGACGCGGCGATCGACCTCGACGCGCTTCGTTTGCGTTGGTACGACCACACGATGAAGGGGGACCAAAACGGGGTCGCCGACGACCCTCCCGTGATGATCTACGTGATGGGCACGGGGGACGATTCGCGATCGGCCGCTGGTCGCTTGAGGCACGGCGGTTTCTGGCGGCCCGAAAGGGAATGGCCCATCGCGCGGGCCCGCGCGACGACCTTCTACCTCCATACAGACGGCCGGCTCGACCCGGCCATGCCGAGCGCTCAGACTTCCAGCACGACCTACACGTTCGACCCGCGCAATCCCGTGCCCACGATTGGCGGGAACATCTCCTCGAACCAGGGCCTGATGACCAACGGCGGGTACGACCAGCGTCCGCGCGAGGACACGCACGCCGCATGGGACCGGCTACCGCTTTCCGAACGCCGCGACGTTCTGGTCTTCCGAACCCCCCCACTCACGGAAGACGTGGAAGTCACCGGCACGGTCGAGGCGAAACTCTGGGTCCAGTCCACCGCGCCCGACACGGACTTCACCGCCAAGCTGATCGACGAGGTCCCCCCCAACGCCGACTATCCCCTCGGTTTCGACCTGAACATCGGCGATTCGATCGTGCGCCTTCGCTACCGCGACGGCTTGGACGGTCCCAAGCCCCTGCCGCCCGGCGACCTTGCGCAAGTCTCCATTCCTCTTTATCCGACGTCGAACGTGTTCAAAAAAGGACATCGCATTCGCTTGGACATTTCGAGCAGCAATTATCCGCGCTTTGATGTCAATCCCAACACAGGAGACCCTCTGGGGACCCATCGGCGGATGGTGGCTGCCGACAATACCGTGTATCATGAAGCGAGCCATGCGTCGGCGGTGATCTTGCCTGTTGTGCCTTCGCGGTGATCGATCGACCGCCGCCCACGTTGGAGGCCGCCATGTCGGAGGCGAAGGATGAAAACGACGAAGCGTTGCCGACCGAGCCGCGGATCGCGTTGACCCTGGGACAAGGTGCGCCGCCCTCGGCCAAACCTCTGAGTTTGCCTCAGCGGGAAGACGAATCGTTGAAGCTGATCGAAGAATGTCACGCGACGGCCTGGGCCGCGCGTCGGATCGTGTCTCACGAGCGAGGGGAGCCATCGAGCCCGGAGGAAGACGCCGATGGCGATCTCCACCGTGAGGCCACACGTCGGTTGGCCGATCGGATCGGCTGGGCGCGTGCCGACGACCGATGGTTCGCTCAACTCTTGCCGAAGGTCGAGGAGCTTGGGGCCGCCTACGAGGTCCTCGCCGAAGCGCTCGCATTGGCGAGCGAGTCGGAGCACTTACCCGAGTCGCGCCGTGGATCGGGCGAGCCCTCGCTCGCGCTTCTGGCTGAAGCGCAGGCGATGGCGCGCACGGCCTTGGGCCCCCTTCTCGGGCCCGCCGACCCGCTTCAGCTCGCCGTCTTCGACTGGCTCAAGCGGAGGGCGGCCGAGCGCCATGTCTTCCTGAAGCGATTCATGCGGGCCGACGATCGGCCCGAAATCGCGGGCCTTGTCGACCTGCGCGAACGTTTGCGACGCGAACGGGAACGCCTGGCCGCCGCGCGGGGCCCTTTGGACCGAACTACGGAAAAGAGACCGAAAGCGGCGCCCCATTTTGGTCCCGAGGTGGAAGCGGCGGCGAAGTTGTTGATGGGGAAGGCGGTGGTCTTGATCGGCGGCGACGGCCGGCCCGAAGCGAGTCAGGCCCTGGAAACGGCCTTACGCCTGCGAGAACTCATCTGGATCGAGACCCGCGAACATCAGTCGATCGAGCGATTCGAGAGCGTGATCGCGCGACCCGACGTGGTCGCGGTCTTCCTGGCGATTCGCTGGGCCAGTCACTCGTTCGGCGACGTGAAGGCGTTCTGCGAGCGACACGGCAAGGCCTTCGTCCGCTTGCCGGGAGGTTACAGTCCCAATCAAGTGGCCGAGCAGTTCCTCAAGCAAGCAAGCGGACATCGACGCGGGACGCACGGAACGGCTTGATGTGGGCCCCTTTGTCGCATTCAAAGATAAGAGATAAGAAGCTAAGTAAGATAGGAAATGGCCGCGGGACCACCCTGCGCACGCGACCGATTGTTCGCCAAGAGGGATCGTGGTCCCGATCACGGCGGCGCGGAAACCAACGCTCAGGGGCCCGCGCGCTGCGTTCGATGGACCACCTTCGTTTTCCTCAGGTCACTCCCGCCCTGTGACCCCGCGCTCGAGAGAACTGTGAACTCAGTGCTCGCACTCGAAAAGTCATTGAAAAACAACGACATGAAGGAATTTCATGAGTTATCGCCGTAACAGGGAGTTGACAAGAACAACAAGTTTTGAATCAGGCTTGGATAGCATCCACTTAAAATTCCCTTGTAAATCGTCGACGTTGGAATGTTGACGTTCCGGCGTTTCGGGGGCCGCCTCCCACCCGCTTCGCGAGGGCCACCGATCGATTGGGTAACCGCCGATGGACAACCGAAACACCCCTAGATCAGACGCGGGCGCCGCGCTCTTGTTCCTCCGAAGTTGCAGTTGGTACGTCGCGCGCTCGTCTTCGTCCACGTCAATCGGGACAAGTTCGAGGGTCGCCGCTTCCTGAGTGACCTTCGACACGGCATCGGCCGCTTCGGAGGCGATTCGGATGAGGTCTTCGTTCGCCCCCGACGCTTTCTCCGCGGCCTGGCTGATGGCCTCTCGCAACATACTCTCGAAGTCGGTCGCCGCTGCCGTCATCTTGAGGTCTCCGGGAGAATGAGTTGGCCCACGATCGGAAGATGGTCGGAGACTCCGTTCTGGCTGCCCGGCTCGAAAGGAATGGGCAAGCCGTGTTTGTCTTGAAGAATCGGGATCGAGACGATTCTCGTGTTCACCTCGTCCAAGTAAGGCTGGGACTCACCGAGAAGGTCGCCGGAAACGAGGACGTGATCGAAGGTCATCCACCTGAGTTCGTCCTCAATCTTACAATAACAAGTTCCCGCGGCCCCACCCAACTGCGACTGGCCCATGCCGTGAGGGACTTGCTCCCCGAGATACCGCCAAGCGAGATTGTACAGCCGGACACGTCTGACGTCCGCGTCTGTTTGATGCGGATCACGACTCGACTTCCTGTCTCTCGAACATTCGAGATTCTCCCTGAAGAGGTCGGCCATCGGTTCCACGTTCAGGTCTCCGACGATAAGAACGTGGCGAGCGATGGTCGGGTCTGGTGCCGACGGGAAAAGGAAACGGTAGGTGTCACGACGCAGGAAGTCGGCCAAGCGGTTTCTGGCTCGGCGGGACGAGGCCTTGTTCGAACTGGTCCAATGGCAGGCCACGAACCTGATGACATGACCCGGAAGCGTCAGGTGGACCGTCACCATCGGCCGAGTCTTTCGCGTGACATCCTCCGTGGCCGATGGGAGAAGCGGGAGTTCAGGCGTGAGGTTGGCGTCTCTTCGGTAGAAAACCGCGACTTGGAAGACATCCTCGACCGGGTTAGGCGGGGCAATCGCAATATCAAATCCGGCCGGCATGGCCTTCACAAGGTCGAGCGCGGCCTCTCGGGTGATTTCGCAGACTGCCAAGATATCTGGAAATTGATCGCCTGTCGTTTCTCTGAGCACGTCAAGGGCCCTGCCTCGTTTCGCCTCGTAGTGAGCTCTCTGCTTCGGCCATCTCGGCAAGGCGATCTTTTCAGCATCATAATGCGCGAAATTATGTAAATTCCACCAGGCAAAAGTGAGCCGCTTCGTTAGCCCCATGGGAATGGCCTTCATGGTCCGATCGAGCACACTTGTCGAGGGTAAGGTTCGCAGGGCCCGATTTCCACTCTTATGCCGACCCAAAGGGGACCACCACGGGGCCGTGCGACAGAAGGGAAGGCGGAGGGTCGTTTCCACGCCTCCGCGATCGGGACCGCGTAGTCGGTAGGGAAACCAGGGGCGAGCGGCTCATTTCGCCCCGGGCGCGGGGGCGACCTTTTCCACGACGATGTCGTCCCACTCGACCGTGCCGGCCGGCCAGTAGCCGTAAAGCATCACGCGGCCAAAGCGCGGCTTGAACTGCGCGTGCTTGGGAGTGAATTCCTGTTCGTGCTGGTTCCATGTGTTCTTGGGACCTTCCAGGTTCTGCTGGCTTCGGTAAACCTCGCGCTTCTGGATGCCCGATTGGCCCGCGTCCTTGCCTCGGTACTTCGTTTCCATTTCGTTATAGCACTTGATGAACACCTTCACCGCGCAACCAGATGTTTTCCATCGGCAAGCGAATCGGTACTTGGCCCCGGCTTCGATGGGGAAATAGTCGCTGTAATAGAGTACGCCCGTGCTGCCGGCAACCTCTTCGTTCATTTGAAAGCGGACCGTTCGTGAACCGCTGTCGTCCGCGGCCTTCACCCACGAGACCCCTTTGGCCGGCGGGTCCCAGCCGTCGGGGCGCCCCTGCCCTTTCTCGAAGTCGCCGAGCACCAGGTTCGGGCCGATCGCCTTGCCACGCGGGGCCTCCGCCACGGCGACGGCGGCCGGTCGGCCATACAGGGCGTCGAGTGCCTCCTTCACATACACATGAGGGACCTCACTCACCGTCTTCGTCCGGGCCTTCTTCTCGTGCAGAATGCGCGGCGACTCGCCGGAGAAATCGGCAACCTTGATCCAAATGTCGTACACGTCGGTTTCGTTGCCTTCGACTCGTTCGATCTTGCCCCAGATGGCCAGGTCGCCGGCTTGCTCGTCGCGGACGGCCTTCTTCATGGCGGCCAGGGACGTTTCGGGTCCCGGCTGGAACTTGTTTCGTTGGCACCATTCGCGGACTTCCTGCATCGCCTCGGGGATGATGAAGCCCCCTTCCCGGCGCAGTTTCGCCCAGATCGAGTCGCCGACCATTTGGCCGTATCGACCGTCGTCGAACTTGGACTCGAAGTCGAACGGGATGACGACGCGTTGCGCGGTTGCCCCCGGCTTCTGGTTGAGGGTCCCGATCAGCAGGGCGGCCAGCAAGACGGACATCGTTTCAACCTTACTTCTTCGGGCCCGAAGGCGCGGGGGGCTCGGCGGCGAGTCGTTCGTAATACTTGCGATTGAGCGCTTCCCAACCGGCCGGCGAGGCCTCGCCCATGCTTCCCAGCACTTCCTTCTGGATGTCGGCGGGCAAGTTGGCGGTCTGGTCACGACGCACCAGAAAATCGCCATGCAAATACGTCTTCATCTGGCCGAGGCCTTCGACGAGCACTTCGCGACGGCGCAGGGCGTTGCGGTAAAGCCCGCCGCGAAGGTCGTCTTCGACGGCCTTCATTTGTTCGACTTGTTTGGCGATGTCGGCGTGATGGTAGCGCATCACGGGATACTTGAGGTTGATCCCCTCGGCCTTGTTGCGGAGTTCGGCTTGTTTTTCGGCGAGGCGCTGAAGCTCCTTGTTCTTGTCGCGGTTTTTGGGGACGGGCCCTTGAAGGCCCTCGCCCCCCTGCCCGCTTTCCTTGCCGCCGCCGGTCGCGCCGCCGACCGGGTCTTTGCTTGTGTCTTTGACCTCACCCTTGACGAAGGCGTCGTTGCCCAGGCGGCTGGGCGTCTTGCGGCCCCCTTTGCCGACAGCCGAATCGGCGACGAACTCGCCGCTGGCGCGCCCCTGGCGGCCCTCGCCGCTCCGACCGGCGATCTCGCTCGTGTTGGGCAGGCGGTTGCCTGTCACGCCACGCGCGCTGTTGTTCGAGATCGGACCGTCCATCGCGTCCCAACCGGCCCCCTTGTCGAGCGAGTCGGCCCAACTGCTGGTCACGTCTTCCATCTCGTCGAAGAGGTCCTCTTCCTCTTCCATGAGTTCACCCACGATGTCTTCGAGTTCCTGGGGCAGTTCGGCGAGCGGGGCCTCTTTCATGTCGTCGGTGATCGGCTCTTCCTGGCTCCATCGTTCGCGGTCGGGCGTGTCGGGCAGCCACTTTTCGATGTTCGTCGTCATTTCCTCGGCCATCTCGGCCCCCAATTGTTCCAGGGGCACGGCGATGTCGGCCGTCTTCTTGGTCAGGGCGTCCTTGGCCATTTTCAGTTCGTTTTCCACGGCCACGAGTTCTTGAAGCAAACTTGGGTTCGACAAGTCTTGCTCGGGCAGCTTGCTAAAGTCGGTATGTTCCTCCGACATGAACCGCGACCAGTCGTCCTCGGTCGCGGCCAGTTTCTCCAGGGCCTCTTTGTCTTCCTCAGTGAAGTCGTCGACCGGTTTCTTGGCGAGTTCCTCGGTCGCCTCGATGATCTTGCGTTGTTGCTTGAGGAACTCGGCGAGTTTGTCTTTCAGGTCGCGCATCCGGCTTTGGACGTCGGCGGGAAGTTCGGTGTCGGGACGCGCCTTCATCTCGGCCAGCAAGTCCGACGTCTCGCGCCGAACGGCCTCCAAGACCCGGCGCAAGGCGTCGATGATCCGGTCTTGCGTGGCCATCAGGGCCTGGTTCGCGGCGGCGAGGTCCTTGGCGCCGGCCAGCGCCTCGGCTTGGTTCACGGCCTCGAGCATGTCGCCCAGGGCGAGCTTGTTGACGATCCGCTTGAGCACGAGGCGATCTTCGTCCGTGGTGGGGCCGATCGAGCGGACGATGTCCAGCGAGCCGTTGCGCACCCTGGTTTGTTGGTCCAGCACCTTCGGCGCCGCCTGGGCCACGGTCGCGTCGGTGATGCCGGCGGTCGCCAGGCGGGCCTTGACCTGTTCTTGGAAGACCTTCCAGAGCGCCGCGCGAATGCCGTCGAGTTGCGCGAGTTCGGCCGACGCTTGCGTCTTCGGGTCGGCGATCTCGACCTTGTGCCAAGCGGTGGCGGTCTCTTGTGGACCCAGATGCAACGCGGGCCGATCCACTTCGCGGCGGTCGCGCGCCACGGCGCGGACCTGGACCGTTTGGCCCGCCTGATAAGTATCGTCTTTCAGTTCGAGCGTGTGGTTGAGGGTCGCCTCGCCCGCGCCGAACTTTTTCCACGAGGCCAGCACTCTCGGGACCTCGTCGTCGCGTGACCGCCCTTCGATGCGGACTTCGCTCAAGCCGTGATCATCTCCCGCGCGCACGACGATGAGGACCGAGCCGCCCGCTTTGACCGTGACCTCGCGCGGCGGTGAGAGCAAGGTCGCGGTGGGCGGCGCGTCGTCCATGGCGCGCACTTGGTTCACGCGCGGTTCCGGGTCGGTGTGTCCGGAGGGTGTCGTCCAGTGGACCGTGAAGGGGCCGGATTCATCGAGAGGCAACTCGACTCGAAACGTCATGCCGTCGTCACTGGGATAACCGTTGATCTTGCGGTCTCCCCACTGCACATGGCCGGAGGCCACGGGGGCCGAAGGGTGGATGCGTAGCGCCGCCGTCGTGAAGCGTGGGGCCTCCAGGTCGGCGTCTTTCTGCGTGACCTTCGTGGGTGGCAGGCCAAGGTAGTCGGGATAGGTGTATTCGATCTCCACGGACGAAACGGTGGGGCGCGTGAAGACGCCGATCCGGTAAGCCTCGGACTGCGAGTCGCCAATCTCAACGCGATAGCGCAAGGGGCCGAGCACCTGGGGCAACGCGGCCGTGTAGCGTGTGTGGGTGGCGTCGGCCAGGAGCGGCAGGGCGGTCTCGCGCTCCCCTTCGCGTGTCACGAAAAGTCGTCCGCCGTGTGGGCGTCCTTCGGGGTTGGCGATCGTCGCCGCGACTTCGACGCCCGAGCCCATCAAGACCTCGGTGGTCCCCGGTTCGACCTTGACGATCTGGACGCGGCCGATCGCCGGCACGAACGTCCATGGGCGCAGCACCCGGCGCGAGGCGCCCGCCCACGATGGCACCAAACCATAAAGCAGCAACGTCAAGACGACGACGACGACCAAGACCCCCGATGATTCCAACAAGTCGCGCGGGGTTTGCATGCAGAGGAGAAAGCGTCGCCGGCGCGACTGCTTGCTCGCGGCCTCATGGAAGGGGACGTCGGCCACGGCCGCGGCGGCTTGCTCAAGGGCCGCGCGGCGGAACTCGCCGTTGGTCCCCCCTTCGTCGTCGTGGGAGAACTGCACGAGGTTGATGAGGTGGCTGCCGATCTCGGGTGAGTCAAGTTCCACGCGCCGGGCCGTGCCGGCCAGCGAGCGGCGAAACCGCAGCAGGCGCAAGGCGAGCAAGGCGATCAAGGCCGCCGTGACCAGGCCCCAGACGGCGAAGAGCGCGGCCAGGCCGCCTCGGGGAAGGCGCAGGAAGGCGTCGACGGAGATGAACGTCGCGAGCAGACCGAACGAGACGCACCCTCCCATGACGATGCCGGTGACGAACGAATAGAGCCACCAGCGCTCCCAGGTGGCTTCCAAACGGGCAAGGACGGCTTGGGCCCGAGACGACACGTTCGCCCCCTTTCCGACGCCATTGCGACGGTCAATGCGTCACGGCCGAGACGATCACGTTCGCGCCGATCGCCAGGGCGTCTTTGTCGGAGTAACCGTAAGCGTAAGGATGTGGGAACTGTTCCCAGCCGTTCCCCAGGTCGAACCGGCTGTAAACGACCGCGAGGCGGCCGTCGAGTGAGATGCCTTGCAAGGTCGGCGCCGACATGGCTCCAAAGTCCTCGGCCACGCGCGGCGTGTATTCCACTTTGGCGACCTCGTCGTGGGCCTTGTAGAGCGGGTGGTCCAGGGGCAGCGTTTCCAGCTTGTGCTCGGGCAGGGCCTTGGCGAGTTCGCGGCGGAAGGCCAGGTCGAAGGCGAGGCGTCCGCAGCAGGCGTCGGCCAGCAACATGCCGCCGGCCTTGAGGTAATGCTGAAGCCAAGCGGCTTGCTTTTCGGTCCAGCGGAAATCGTCGTGCCCCGTCATGTACAGCAGGGGGTAGCCCATCGCCTTGGGGTCTTCCAAGCGCACGTTCACGCGCTTGAACTTGATCGTCAATGTCGAGTGATCGCGTACATGTTTGAGCAAGTTGTACACGGCGGAGGGGTCTGGGTCCCAATCACCTTCGTGGATGACCTGGGCGAAGACGAAATCATCGCGCGCGGGGGCGTCGGTCTCGTGATAGACCTTGGTCGTGCTCAGGAACCGGCCGAGTTGGTAGCTGCCGAGGAGATACGTCACATAGTTCGCGCCGATTTGCCGGGCCTGGTCGGGCACGACGCGCAGGCCGCGCGGGTGGTCGTGACCGTCCCAGCCGCATGTCAGGTCGGCGGGGGAATAGACGACGGCCGTCCGGCAGCCCACGGTGATGCCTTCCAAACAGGGGTCGTCCTCGTAGCGCGAACCGTCGGCCTTTTGATATTGGAACTTGCCGAGCTTGTAGTAGGAGGCCAGCAAGGGGTCGTCGGCCGCGAGTTTGCGGAGCTTTCGCCCGGGGAAGAGGGCCTCCATTTCGCGCCTGAAGGCGGCGTCGAAGTCCTTCCATCCGCAGCAGGCGTCGCCGATGATGAGGCCGCCATCAAGCACGTACCGCTCCAAGAGCTTGCGGGCCTCGGCCTCAAGTTGGAACCCGTTGTGGCCGGCGAAGAGAAGCGCAGGCAACTCGCGCGGGTCGTAGGAGAAGTGTTCGAAGTCGGCCTCGGCCTTGCGGTATTCGATGCCGAGTTTCTGATTGGTCCATTCGAGTAGGCTGTCCAGGTCGGCCGGGTCGGTCATCCAGTCGCGATATTGGGTCCGTTTGCCTTCGCGCACGACGTAGCGAATTGGGCCCAGGGCCATCTTGCCGATCAGGGCCGGCGGCGCGGGTGGACGTTTCTTTTCAGTGCGGCGCAGGGGTGTCGCGGGCAATGGCAGGGGCGGGAACGACTCGCCGCCCGTGCGGTTTTGCGGTTTGGCCTTGGGAGGCGGCCCACAATCGACAGGCCCCGAATCCTGTCCCCAGGCGGCGGCCAGCCAGTCGGGCACGGCCAGGTCCCCTGTCACCGCGGCGCCGGCGATCGCGGCCCCTCGTTGGAGAAGGCGACGACGGGTCCAGTCGCAACCACCAGGAGGCCCGCAATCCCGCGTGGACATGGGACCACTCTCTTTCGGTCGAGTGACGAACGTACAACTCCACGGTCGACACAGGTGTCCTACGGACGAGCGGGCCCCATTGGACAGAGTTCCCCAGGAAGAAAAGTCACGAACGGACTTCCCGACCCGTAACCTCGGGGGAGGAACTTCGTCGCGGGGCGACCATCCGAACGGCCTCGTCCGGGTGTTCCCTGGCTGAACACCATGTTAAGCTGGCGATGGACCGACCCTCAATGACCTGCCGACTCGCGAGGTCGCGATTCGGCAGGTCCCCCAATGGACGCTTCGAGGAGGTCGCGACATGCTCGGCCTCGCGCTGGGATTCCTGGTCCTCCTGCAAGGGCCGCCCGCCCTGGACCCATTCGGAACGCGCGGCAACGTCCGCGACGACGCCCTCCCAGGCGTCTTGGAAATGTCCGACGGCACGATCCATCGCGGGCAGGTCTTCCTCACGCGCGACGCCCGCTTGAAGGTCCTCGACGAGGCGACCAAGAAACACCGTGAGGTCCCCCTGGACCAGGTCCGCTCAATCGAATGCGAAGTGCTCAAGGAATGGGTCGAAAAGGAATGGCGCTTCTTGGAGAACGCCAACGACCAAAAAGTTTATACGGGACGGACTTATCCCTCACGTGAATATGCTCATAAGATCACATTGAGCGACGGCCGCACGCTGCGCGGGCGATTGTCCGCCTTGATGTATGTTCAAGAAGACAATGCGAAGGCCCCTGTCCGCTATCTCTTGCACCAGCGCGACAAGGGTGAACCGGGCACGGACTTGAAAGCGCTCGCGTATGTCCGCTCCGTGCGTCTGGGAGACGCGGCCGACAAGGACGACAAGCCGAGGAAAGAAACGAAGGGGCCCGCCAAACCACCGGCCAAGCGAGGGAAATGAGTCGTGGTCCGCCTCACGGTCGAACAGGGCGGCCCGGGCCTCATGCTGCTCGTGATCGCGCTTATCCTCGCCGCCATCGTCTGGCTCTCACGGAGCGCCTATCGGCGCGTGGGACGCGATCGCTGGTGGACCCTCACATGCCTGAAGGGGGCCGCGACCATCCTGGCCGCCTTCCTGCTGTTCAAGCCCGTGCTCAGTCTGGAACGCGAGCAATCGGAGCGCCGCCACTTGGTCCTTCTCGTCGATCGTTCGGCGTCGATGAAGACGGCCGACGACGCCTCCGGCCGCTCGCGTTTCGATCGCGCTCGGGCCCTGGCGTTGGATTGGTCGGCCCGCCTCGGTCGCGCTTTCGACGTGCATCTCGTCCCCTTCGCCGATCGCGCCGAGACGCTCGATCGCGCGAGCGACCTGAACACACTCGAACCCAACGGCGAGGCCACGTCGCTCACGCGGGCCCTCACCGCCGCGACGAAAGTGGCCCCCGCACGCGACGTCGAAGCGGTCGTCCTCGTCTCCGACGGCTTGCACAACGCGGTCGGCGACCCGCGTCAGGCGGCCCGCGTGACGGGTTTGGTCGTCCATGCGGTCGGGGTCGGCAACAGCCTCCGCGATTCGCCTTCGTACCGCGACGTCCGCGTCGCGGGCCTGGATTGCCCTGACACGATGCCCGTGAACAATCAGGCCAGGATCGCCGCGCGCGTCGAGCAAACGGGACTCACGGGGCAGGTCGTGCCCGTGGTGCTCCACGAAGACGATCGCGAAGTCGGCCGCGTCGAGGTCGAGCTGCGCGAGGCCGGCGCCGAGGCCGTCTTCAGCTTTCTGCCGACCGAGATGGGCCGACATGCCTACAAGGTGGACGTGCCCCTCGTCGCCGGTGAGAAGATCGCCGAGAACAACCAGCGCACCGCGATCGGCCGGGTGGTCGAAGCACGGTTGAAAGTGCTCTACCTCGAAGGCACGCTCCGGGCCGAGTTCGGCGCGATCGTCCAACGCTTCCTCTCCAAAGACCCCGACATCGAGTTCTGCGCGCTTGTGCAAACGCGCCCCAACGTCTTCACCCAGCGCACGAACATCACGGGGCTCGACCTGAAATCCCTGCCCACGGACGCCGAGACGCTCAACAAGTTCGACGTGGTGGTGATCGGCGACCTCGACGCGACCTACTGGAAGGCCGGTTCACTCGACCTTCTGGCGCGCCGGGTGCGCGATGGGGCCGGCCTCCTCATGCTGGGCGGCTACCACGGCCTGGGGCCAGGCGGCTACGGCGGCACAGCGCTTGAGGCGATCTTGCCTGTGGCGCTTGGCGGTCGCGACGTCGGTCAGATCACCGATGCGTTCCTGCCGCCGGCAGCCGACCGCGCTCGAGCACGAAGTGCACCGGCATCCGCGGCACCTCGACGCCAAGCGCAGCGTACGCGGCGCGCTGACCGCGTCCTTACTTGGTTTCGTTCAACGGAACATTTAGGCTCGGAATCCGGTTGACGGCAATCGCACTTTTTTCCACCCTCGCGGCATCTCAAAGCGAGGTGTGCTTGAAGCCATGACCGAGGCGATTGCAGATTTCGTCGTGGTCGGTGCCGGTTCGGCAGGCTGTGTCCTTGCCAATCGCTTGAGCGAAAACGGCCGCTATCGTGTGGTTCTGTTGGAGGCGGGCCCGCGCGACTGGAACCCATGGATTCATCTGCCGATCGGCTACGGCAAGACGATGTGGGAC
>CALLYK010000444.1 GCA_937858365.1 uncultured Isosphaeraceae bacterium
GTCCCGGCGGATCGATCGAATGGCCCGCCCTGAGGACTTCACTCGGACCTTCCGAATCGTCTGGAAGCGATCGCGGAGTATCATGACGACGTGTAAATTCTGAATATGATTAAATGCATTTTCACTTCTGTGAGCCAACATCGTCTCCCCAGCGCCTGAGTTTACGCACATCGACTTCGAAGAGGTCGAGCACACGGCAGGCCGTTTGCGTCACGAGGTCGTCCACTGATTCTGGCTTCGAGTAGAAGGCCGGCACGGGGGGGACGATGATGCCTCCCGCCTCCGTAACCGTGACCATGTTCCTCAGGTGGACCAAGTTCAACGGTGTTTCACGGACGACCAGCACCAGACGCCGCCTTTCCTTCAGGACCACGTCGGCCGCTCGACTCAACAGGTTGCCCGTCACGCCCGTGGCCACCTCGGCCAGCGTCTTCACCGAACAGGGGACGACCACCATACCGATCGTCCGAAAGGAGCCGCTGGCGATCGGCGCGCCCACGTTTCCCGAGGCGTGATAAACATCGGCCAAATCGCGGAGTTTTCGCGGATCATCAGGCATTTCATGAGCATACGTGAGCTCAGCCGCGCGGGAGACGACAAGGTGCGTCTCCACGTTGGTCTCGCGCAGGAGCTCCAAAAGGCGAACGCCCAATATGAGGCCCGACGCCCCGCTTAAACCGACGATGAGACGACGTGGGTGCATGTGATTGAAAAGGTGCGTCTCGCGACGCACCTTACGGTACGCGGACTATCGGCCCCTTCGGGGATGGTGAGGCGCTGGGGGTTGCGGCAAGAGGCGGACCTCGGCGTTTTGGGCGTCGAAGCAGTCGATCAGGAGGTGTTCCGCCGGCACGTTCTGTTCGTGGCGGATGTGGATCACCAGGTCCGACTCGGCCTCAAGCAGGGCCAGTTCGCGTCGCTTGCGGTTGTTGAGATAGGTGGCGACCGCCGGCGCGACGCAGACGTTCACGCGCCGGACCTCGCTCCGGTGGGCCGCCAGCGCCAAGAGGCGCATCACGTCGATGGCCATGCTCTCGGCCGTCTTAGCGACCCCCGCGCCGCTGCAATGGCCGCAGTCCTCATAGACCGACCGCTTCAGGCTGGGCCGGATGCGTTGGCGGGTCATTTCGATGAGGCCGAACTGGCTCATCCTCAGTACTTTCGTGCGGGCGCGGTCGCGTTTCATGGCCTCGCGCACGGCCCGTTCCACCCCTCGGCGGTGCTTCTCCTCACGCATGTCGATGAAGTCGTTGACGATCACGCCACCCAAGTCACGCAGGCGAAGTTGGCGGGCGATCTCTTTGGCCGCGCGGAGGTTCATCTCGTAGGCGGTGCGTTCGGCGTCGTCCTCCACGCGGAAGTTGCCCGAGTTGACGTCGATCGCCACGAGGGCCTCGGTCTGGTCGATGACGATCGAGCCCCCTTCAGGCAGGTCCACCCGCCGGCGCTGGATCTTGGCGATCTCGTCTTCCAGGCCGTGCTTGTGGAAGAGGGGGACCTTCTCGTCGTAAAACTTGATCCGATCGACATGCTTGGGCATCACGACGCGCATGAATTCCTGGGCGCGTTCGAACGCCTGGCGTTCGTCGATCCAGATGGTGTCGATCTCGGCGGAGAAGATGTCGCGGATGGTCCGGATGATCATGTCCGATTCTTGGTAGATCGGCGCGGGGGTCCGGGCCTTCTTGATCCGCCGCAGGATGACTTTCCAGAGACGCAGCAGGTAAGCAAGGTCGCGGGCGAGTTCGGCCTTGGAGCGTTCCAGGCCGGCCGTCCGGACGATGAAGCCGAGCCCCTTGGGGGGGTTCAGGTCGTTCATGATCTGCCGGAGCTTGCGGCGCTGGCCCTCGTCGGCGATCTTTCGGGAAACGCCCACGCGGTTCAGGCCCGGCATCAAGACGAGATAACGTCCGGGGATGCTGATGTATGTGGAAAGCGTCGGGCCCTTGGTGCCGATCGACTCCTTGATGACCTGAACAAGCACCTCATCACCGCGTTTGAAGACTTCTTGAATGGGGGGCTTGAAGCCGCCGCGGAAGGCCTTGGGGCCGCGCGGCTCGCCCAATTCGTCGCCGCGACGCGGGCGGGCCTCGACCGTGCCTCGTAGGCCCATTTCCCGTTCGAGGACCTGGATCTCCTCGATCTCGCGGCGAATCTCCTCTTCGAGTTCGGGGTCGATGGCCTCTTCGGGGACCAGGTCGACGACCGTGTCGCGCGGTTCGTCCTCGTCGCCGATGTCCATCGTGTCGAAGTCGTCACCGTCGTCCTCATCGTAATCCGGGGCCCGGCGAGGTTCGCGCTCGGGGCGCCTGGGCCATTCGCGATCGCGCTCGGGAGCGCTGGTCGCACGAGGTCCGGCGCCGGGACGTGGGCGTTCCTCGACTTCTTCGTCCGCGTCGGTGTCGAAGGGGCCCGCTCCCAGGTCAAAGTCCTCGTCGCTGTCGCCTTCGGCGTCGAAGCCTTCGCGGCCCCCGACGGGCGAGCCGGGCCCATCTCCGCGACGACGACGGCGGCGACGACGACGACGCGGTGCGTCCCCGGTGCCTTCCTCATCCATGTCGGCGACTTCGGGTGCGAGGGGCTCGGTCGGCGTGGGACCCATGGGACCGGTACGACCCGCGTCGAGCCAGTCGAAGACAACCGGGTCGATCTCGGGCGCGTCGCCGGGACGGCCGCGTTCGCGTTCGCGACGGGGGACGTAGCCGGGCTCGCCGGCCCTGGGCGGATTGGGCCTCGAAGGAGGTTCGGGCTCGGCGGGTCGAGCGGGTCGCGGGGCCTCGCGATCACGGGCGCGCGGACGGGGCCGCTCCACTTCGGGCGGACGAGGTGGCGGCGCGAGCAAATCGCGCGCGTCTTCCACGCCCCATTCCGTGGGAGTGGGAGGAGCAGGCGGCACAGGCGGACGTTCCCGCTCCCATTCCCGTTCGCGGTCCCAGTCGCGTTCCCGCTCTCGCGGGG
>CALLYK010000445.1 GCA_937858365.1 uncultured Isosphaeraceae bacterium
GCGGCGCTGCCGGTCCTTCTCGAGCGCCTTCATGACGATCCAGTCGAGCTCGCCGCGGACGATGGTGCCGAGGCGCTTGGGCTCGGTCCTGCGGCAGGCGGCGACGGCGGCGATGGTGTCGGTGTTCTGGCTGAGGCGGGTGCTGGGCTGGGGCGGGTCGACCTCGCGGATGATGCGCTGGATCTCGCCGAACGCGGCGGATCGCAGCTCCTTCCCGCTGAACGGCGTTGTGCCCGTCAGCAGTTCGTACAGCAGCACGCCGAGCGAGTACACGTCGCTGCGGGTGTCGATGTCGAGGTTGTTGAAGGTGGCCTGCTCGGGGCTCATGTACTGCGGGGTGCCGACCACGCCGCCGAAGCCCGTGTCGATGGTGTGCTCGGTGAGCGTGCCGCCGGTCGCCTTGGCCACGCCGAAGTCGATCACCTTGACCACCGGCCGGTCGTCGTACAGGGCGACGAGCACGTTCGACGGCTTGATGTCGCGGTGGATGATCCCCTTCTGGTGCGCGTGCTGGATCGCCTGGCAGACCGGCACGAACAGCTCCAGCCGCTGCTTCGGGGTCAGCCGGCGGGCATCGCAGTGTTCGGTGATGGGGACGCCCTTCACGAGTTCCATCACGAAGTAGGGGCGACCGTCGTGCAGCCCGCCGTCGAGGACCTTGGCGATGTTCGGGTGGTCCATCAGGGCCAGCGCCTGCCGCTCGGCGTCGAACCGGGCGAGCACCTGCCGCGAGTCCATTCCGGCCTTGATCAGCTTGACGGCGACGAACCGCTTGACCGGCTCGGTCTGTTTGGCCCGCCAGACGGAGCCCATGCCGCCCTCGCCGACGACCTCGACCAGCGTGTACTTGCCGCCGATGACGGCCCCGGCCCGCTCGTCCCTGCGGGGATCGTCATAGGTCTCGGTGCCCGTGGCGGGACGGTCGCCTGTCCGGTCCAGGCCCGTCCGGTCCAGGGTCGCGTCGGCGTCCGGCTGGCCCTGTCCCGGGCCGTTGCCGATCTCGGTAACGCGATCGTCCCCGGGCCGGCCGGGTCCCGGGCGATCGAGCATCGGCTCGGGGCGGGAGTGCGCCTCGAGGAGCTGATCGAGGCGGCGGCGCAACTCGGGACGGCCGGCGCATTCGCGGTCCAGCAGTGCGGCGCGTTCGCCCGGATCCGCGATGGCGATGGCGGCGGCGAACAGGTCGAGCTCGTTCATCGAGTGGGTCCTCCGCCCTATTAGCGTCATCGGGGGACGAAAGGCGCAGTCGCGCGGAGAAATTCTCCGAGGTCGCCGGGAAGGGGTTCGCGAACCTCGTCATGACCTCCGCCCCGGGGCGTCGACCGGACCCGGCCCGCCCCCGTCGCCCGCTCGTTGGCCGTAGACCATCCCTGGGGTCACTCCTCGGTTCGAGCAATACGGCGAGCCAAGACGTGACCGAGGACCGAAGCGACGCTCCTCTGGACCTATCGGCCCATGGTCGATTGTTCGGCATGCGGGAATCGAGAGTCATGCGCCATGCCGTGGTGCGTGCCGCGAAGGCCAGGAATCGCCGGGTTTCGAGGGGGCCTCAGCGACACGGTCTTCTCCCGCTCTCTCGCCACAGGCCCTTGGCGTACGGTTTTTCCCGTTCCGAGCCCTGTATCCCTGGCCGGAAGCGAGGAATGAGTAAATCTGCACTTCTTTTTTTTATCACTTTATGACAGCCCGTCACGCCGCATAGGCGATCCATCCGCGTTTCGGAGTCGGCCCACGAAGGGGACCTTGGAATGTAGTTCGAACCCGACCCGGGACTTCCGGCGGAGGAGGCCGGAAACGAGCGGGACGCCTCACGGGGTAGGTGTCCGGGAGCGGGCCTTCGCCAACAGGTCTTGGGCCCAGGCCGCGTCGTCGCCGACGAGGGGCGGGTCGGGCGGCCCATTGTAGTCGATCCGCGTCGCGTAGGCCCCGACCTCGTAGGCCCGTCTGAGAACGTCCTGAAGGTCGAGCACCTCGTCCACCTCACCCAACCTCAAGGGGACGAGGCTGCGAGGGAGCCTCTGGCGGAGCGACACCGGGTAATACTCGTACTCCCGCGAGGCTGGTCGGACGATGTTGATCAGGTAGCGACTGTTCCGCGAGCGATGATGGGTCACGGACCGCGGCAACCTCAGCAAGGGCCGACCGGCGCGGAGCAAGTCCACTTCGACGAGGTTGACTCCGCCCTGAATGAACTCGGCCCGCTTCTTCTTGTAGAGCGTTCGGGCCTCCGTACGGGCCTTGTTGCTTGGACTCAGGAACTCGATGCCAGTGACCAGGGACCGGGACGCGACGTCATGGACCTGAAGGTAGGCCTCGCGTCGTTCCACAGACCGCAAGGGGAGGCGAACCGGCTCATCCGCGACCAGGACCTTGGTCTTCTCGGGTCGCTTCGGTCGCGCGGGCCTTCTCTTCAGAAGGGAGACATCGGGGTAGACCGATCGCTCGGGAAACTCGATCCACACTCGGACCTCGATCGCCGCGTAGTAGCCGCGCGACAGCAGCCGCGGCTGAAGCTGTTCGACCGAGGTCGAGATGAGGAGGTGATGGACGTCGGGCCAAAGGTCGGGGGCCTCGAGGTACGGATCCATCCCCGGGAATGGGCTCGGCATGGCTGGGCCTCCCAATCGCGCGGGTGTCGTTCAGGCGGTCCAGCCGTGGGCGTCGCGGACGGCGATCATCGCTTTCAAGATGTCGCGCCAGGTGTTGGGGTCCATCATGACGGCGTTGGGAAACATGCAGCCGTCCCAGCAGATGTGGTCGAACTTGCGTGTCAGGCCTCCGCGTTCGTCGCGCATCCAGAAGCCGGCGTGGTGGGGGATGTCGAGCTTGCCGTTGGGGTCGGTCGCCAGGCAGTGGCGGCCCGTGTGGTCGTGCGAGCCCGAGCCGAAGACGGTCGCGTCGTTCTGGGCGACGTGGAAGTCGAGCGTCCAGGGGCGCAAGGCCGAAGTCAAGGTGCGCAGGGCCGCGTCCAACACGGCCTTGTCCTTCCAGTCGTACCCTACGGGTAGGATCCGGTCTTCGGGCGCGTTCTCGCCCAGCGTGTAGAGCAAGGTGTGGGCCATGTCGGCCTGGAAACCGAGCGTCTCGGGTTCGCCCACGCGTTCCAGGAGGTCCACCATCGTCCGCCAGGAGTGCATGCCGCCCCAGCAGATCTCCCCTTCCGCGGCCAGGCGTTCACCGTGATCGCGCGCGACCTTGGCGGCCTGTTTGAAGGTCTCGGCGATCTTGCGCTGGTTGCCGTCGGGGTCGGCCGCCCAGTCGCCGGGTCCGCAGGCCGAGTCGATCCGCACGACACCGTGCGGCCTCATGCCCCATTCACGGAGCTTTTGGCCGATCCGGCAGGCCTTGGCGACCTGTTGAAGGAAATGCGTGCGGCCCTCTCCCTCGTCCATCGCCGAGCCGCCGCCGGTGGGGGGCCAAACCGGCGCGACCACCGAGCCCACGACGAACCCTTTCGCGGCGATCTTGTCGGCGATCCCCTTCAGATTGGCGTCGCTGATGTTGATGTCGATATGGGGGTCGAAGAGGAAGATATCGACGCCATCGAACTTGACGCCGTCCACTTCCGCGGCGGCGGTGAGTTCGAGCATCGTGTCGAGGTAGATCGGCGGTTCGCCCCCGTCGCCCCCCTTGCCGACCAGGCCGGGCCACATGGCGTTGTGGAGCTTCGGAAACGTGTTCGCGTGCGTGCCGCTCATGGAAAGGACCTCAGGGAGAGTGACTGTTGTGGATGAGGACCGGACCCGGACTCATTCAACGATGATACCGCCGGCGGACGTCTTGGGACCGAGTTTCGATTGCAGCCATTCCACTTCGCGCTTGGCAACGGAGAGGCTAGAGCCGGTGGCCTTGCAATACTCATCGATCGCTTCCTGCGTGCGGCCCGCTTTGGCCAGTCCGATCACCAAGTCCGGGACGTGATCGTCGTGAGCGATCCCCAGATGGGTCAAGATCAAGTCGAGCTTTCGTTCCATCCGTTCGGCCCGCCAATCACGGTCGGCCCTGGCCGAGGCCTGGGCCAACCCAAGGACAAGGAGCGAAATAAAGAGGCCGCCCGCGGCCAGCATCATCCCACCCACGATCACCCACGAACTCATCATCGAGTGGACTCCCTGAAAACCAGGTCAAGGTCGGAGGCCGCGCCGTGGTACGATCACGGCGCGCGCCCAATCGGTGAGCGAGGCGAACCAACGGGCCTTACCGAGCATGTCCGCCTGTTTCAGTTGCTCTAAGACGTCGGTGGCGGTCAGTGCGGGGAGGGCCCAACTCTTGGCATCTTCCTGGTAAGTCCCGTCCTCCTGACGATGACAAAAAACGAAGCGCCAACGGTTCGGGTCGAAGCGCCAAATCTCCGGCACCCCGATCTTGCCCCAAGTCATGAGCGCGTCGTCGGCCGAGTGGGTCAATTCGACCTCGATCACGACGTCAGGTGGCGGTTGCGTGGCGAGGTCCACGTCCGTCGGACCCGCCATGAGTTCGGCGTGTTCTCCCAGATAGAACGTCTCGTCGGCTTCCGCGCCGACTCGGCTGTCGGCCCGGCGATAAGTCGCCCTGCCCGCTTCCTCCCAGTCCAACTCGAAAGCCGTCGCGACCGCCCGGAAGATGTGGCCCAGGGTCTCCGCGTACCAGTCGTGACGGCGCGAAGTGACCACAATCACCAGCCTCCCCGAATGGTAGTGCATACGCAAGGAAGGTCGGCCCGTCAGTGCGTCGTTGATCGCGACGTAACTGTCCCAACTCAAGCCGTCGAGGACGAGCGATTGACCGCTTGGGACGGGCGATCCCTCCGTCGAGACCCTCGGCGAAACGACAACGGGCATGGCTCAATCAACTCCCTCGGGAAGAACAGTGGACCACGCGCGGCCCCCCGATCGGAGTTCGTCCTCCAGGCGAACTTCGACGTCGATCGCGATCTCGGGCGGCGCCTGGCGTTTCAGGTCGATATCGACCGACCCGTGCATCAGCACGGCGTCCTCACCGACGAAATCTCTCCGATCACCCTCGACACCCGATTTCATATCAGTTCGCCGGAAGGTGGCCCGTCCCGCGGGTTCGTACTCAAGATCGAAAAACAAGGCGAGCGCGTTGACGAGTTCGCCCAACAGGGTACCGTGCCAATCGTGATGGCGCGAGGGGACCAGAATCGTCGGTCTCCCTTCAATGTCGATCATGCGCGTACGGGTCTTGCCCGATGACCCGTCTTGGATTCGGAGGTAATCGTCCCAGCCGAGTCCCGATAGGACGACCTGCGGGTCGCCCGGATCGGGTCTCGCTTGGGGTGTCGATCGAGGGACGGTCAGGGCCGCGGTCATCCCAATCTGCTCCGGGCGTCCTCGTGAGGTCTGCGCGTGCTCACCGGGACGCATGATCGCCGACCTTGGGGAGGTCCTTGTGGACGTCCGGCCCGAAGTAGCGCAAGCCCACGAACGGTTCGGTCCCCGTGTTTCTGTAGGTCACGCCGGCCGAGGCGCGTTGCGCGGTAACGAAGACCTCGTCGCTGGTGATTTCGCCGAAGCGGATGAAGTTGGGGCTGTCCACCGCCAGAGTGCCGACAGTGCCGCAGCCTTGCACGATGATGAGGCCGAAGGCGCCCGGGTCGGAGATCGTCACCGAAGCGCCCGGCGCCACGGTCAGTTCGCAAGCACTGAAGAGTTGTTTCCCATTCACGGTGCCGTAAACGATCCACCTATCGACGAAACCAGCGCCGTTGCCACCCGAACGCGTGATCGGCTCCAGGTAGTTGTGGGCCTTGAAGTGTTCGTCGACGTTCTTCTCCCAATCGAGCTGGTCGATGATGTAGTCGAGGTCGCGGTGATACTCCTTGGGGACGTCTTTGACCAGCAAGTCCCAGGGCACCCTCCGGCCTTCCACCATGGATTGATACATGCCGAAGACGTCGGAACCCCATTGCGGCTCATAAGTCACCAATGAACCCGGAGCGTGAAGGACGCAGGGCGGCACGAGCCAACCCGTGCCTGGCTTGAGGCGATACGCCTTTGAGAGGTCGAGGATGCCGTTGTCGCCTTGTTCCCAGCGTTCCAGACAGCGCTTCAGGTCGGCCTTGGTGGTGCCCGGCTCGAACCCGAAGAACGTGTAGGGGAAGTTGTTGCCGGTCCAATTGAGTTGCGGAGGGAAGTAGTAACTCTCGGGCTTCCCCTCCTGGCCGACCTTCGCGGCCTGTTCCTGGCTTTGGTGCATGTGGTGGGGGATCGGCCCGAGATTGTCGAAGAACTTGCTGTAAACGGGCCACTTCTTGTAGGTGGACCACATGGCCGCGCCGATCATTTCGGCACCGTGCTCGGCCACGGCTTCGCGAAGCGTGAATGCGCGCTGACCGTCAACGACGACGTAGCTAAGACCTTCATCGGGGGGAGCGCCCTCGTTGGCGGCGGCCGTGGTGGAGGCGAACCAGCGCTCGTCGATCCCGCCGCGTTGCGTGCCCAGGGCGTAAAGGTCTTCCTTCGCGAGTTTGAGTCGCGCGCCCGGCATGAGGAACGAGCGAGGGACCCAAGCGGGCGCGAGTCGAAGGATCCCCTCACCGGCATCTAGGGCCGAGCGAACGCGCTCGGCGAGGTTTGTCGCGGACATGATTGGATATCTCCGAGAGGAAGAACACGAAGGGGGGAGGCCCCCGAGCAAGGCCCCAATTGTCGGACGTGGGTCCAACCGAATCAAGCGAGCGTCAGGCTGGAGAAGCCGTATCAACCAGCGGCTCGAGCCAGGCGACCTCGTCGAGTGTGCAGACCCGAAAGTCGTCCGGGACGCCGTCGTCCGCGACCGACACACCAACAACCAAGGCCCGCTTGATGAGGAACGCCTGTTCAGGCGAACGGACTTCCAATGCGGCCCCGCTGGTCATGCGCACGCGGAAGGGGGCGAAGGGCCGCCCGTCGAGCGCTTGTCGAACCGCTTGTAGGGTCATCCGCCGACTCCGACGGGGAAAGCGCGATCCGATCTCCATCGAGATCATTCTGACAGAGGCGGCCCGTCGAGAAAAGGACGCACGCTGGCACGAAGCGGGACGATCCACTACGATCGGCGCAACAGCGACCCAACCTGTCCTGAAGCCCCAAGGGCCAACGCCGTGACGACTGGTCTGTCCCGCCGTGATCTTCTCACAAGCGTCCCAGCCGCCGCGGCGTTGGTCGCCCTGCCGACCGCCACCGGGGCGCCCACAGCGACCGTCGAGAACCGCTTCCGCCTCGCTTTGAACACAAGTACGATTCGCGGTCAGAAGCTCTCGATCATCGAGGAGGCCAAGCTCGCGGCGGCCGCCGGATACGAGGGGCTTGAACCCTGGATCAGTGAACTGGCCGACCACGAGAAAAACGGCGGCTCCCTGACTGACCTGGGGAAGTTGTTTCGAGACCTCGGCCTGACGGTTTGCGACGCCATTGGTTTCGCCGAATGGGCCGTGGACGACGACGAACGTCGCGAGAAAGGGCTGGAAAACCTCAAGCGCGACATGGCCCTGGTGGCCAAGGTCGGCGGCTCGCGCATCGCCGCGCCCCCTTCCGGGATGACCGATCGCTCAGACGCCGATTACGTGAAGCTGGCCGAGCGCTATCGCATGATTTGTGAGATTGGCCGAAATGAGGGGGTCCGGCCCCTCGCGGAGGTCTGGGGCTTCTCCAAAACGATGTCGCGTCTCGGCCAGGCTGCGCAAATCGCGATCGACAGCGGCCATGCCGACGCCGCGGTCTTACCCGATGTCTATCACCTTTACAAAGGCGGTTCCGATTACCGCGGCTTGAGTTTGCTTCAAGGCAAGGCCGTCCCCGTCATCCACATGAACGACTATCCCAACCATCCGCCACGTTCGGAGATCAAGGACGAGCATCGCGTTTTCCCCGGTGATGGGGTCGCACCCATCGTCGAGGTCTTGAAGGCCCTTCGTCAGATCGGTTCGGAAGGCTGGTTGTCGCTGGAACTATTCAATCGGGCCTACTGGTCGCGACCCGCCGCCGAGGTCCTTCGCGAAGGGGCGGAGAAGGTCAAGGCGGTCATCGCCAAGTCAGGCGTTTGAACATGGACACCAATACCGCAACCGGTCGGCGCGTCTCGCTCGACGTCTTCCGCGGACTCACGGTCGCGGGGATGATCGTCGTGAACAACCCGGGGACCTGGTCCGCGATCTATCGGCCCTTGAAGCATGCCGAATGGCATGGCTGCACGCCCACCGACCTGGTTTTTCCCTTCTTTCTCTTCATCGTCGGCGTGGCGATCGACCTCTCCCAAAGCAAGCGCAAACAACGAGGCGACCCGAGGCGGGCCCTGCTCTTTCAGGTCTTGCGCCGCGCCGCGATCATCTTCGCCCTGGGCTTGTTCCTGAATGGCTTCCCTTTTTTCGACCTGGCGACGATCCGCGTTCCCGGCGTCCTGCAGCGCATCGCGATCTGCTACGCGGTCGTCGCCGCTTTGAACCTCTATTCGGGCCCGCGACTGCAAGCGGGATTGGCCTTCGCCTTGATGTTCGGCTATTGGGTGCTCCTGGACTTCGTCAAGGCGCCTGGCAGTTGGTTCGGGAACCTGGAATTGCCGGGAACGCTGCCCGCGTGGGTCGATCGCGGTGTCTTCGGCCCGCACAAATGGAAGCCGGATTACGACCCCGAGGGGCTCTTGAGTACGATCCCGGCCATCGCGACCACGATTTGGGGCGTGATGGCGGGCCATTGGGTGGGCTCGTGGCGCACTCGCTTCGCGGAAATGGCCGGTCTACTCGCGTGCGGCCTGGCGGGGATCATTCTGGGACTCGCCTGGGACCGCTCGTTCCCGATGAACAAGGCCCTTTGGACGAGCTCGTTCGTCGCCTTCACCGCCGGTTGGGCCGCGATCGTCCTGGGTCTATGCGTCGCGATCGTCGACGTGGCCCAATGGCGGCGCTGGGCGACCCCATTCCTCGTCTTCGGCATGAACCCGATCCTCGCGTTCGTTGGCTCGGGAGTGCTCGCGCGGGTCTTGGGCTTGGTGCCCATCACCGACGCGGGCCGACAAGTCAGCCTGAAGACATTCTTGTACGAGCATGCGTTCGCGTCTTGGACCGAGCCCAAGCTGGCCTCGCTCCTGTTCGCCTTGAGCTTCTTGACGGTCTGCTTCCTCGCCCTCTTGCCGCTCTACCGGCGCGGTTGGGCGGTCCGCATCTGACGTCCGAACACGAGAGGACCGAGATGACCTTCGCGCTATTCTCCTGCTTCCTGATGTGCGGGCCCATCAACCTGGACGACCCGCCGGTGCCTTGCGAGTTTCGCGGTGTCTGGGTGGCCACGGTCGGCAACATCGACTGGCCGAGCAAGCCCGGACTCAGGTCGGCGGATCAGCGGGCCGAGGCGATCGCGATCCTCGACAAGTGCGCCGAGTTGAATCTGAATGTCGTGGTCCTTCAAGTGCGGCCGGCCGCCGACGCTCTTTATGCGTCTGAACTGGAGCCGTGGTCGTACTACCTCGCCGGTGAGCAAGGACGCGCACCCGCCCCGCCTTACGATCCTCTCGTCTTTTGGGTGGAAG
>CALLYK010000446.1 GCA_937858365.1 uncultured Isosphaeraceae bacterium
TTGTGCTTGCGCGAGCCGAGCTTGGCCGGAGCGTCGACCCGCTCGCCCGAGCGGGCCTGGATCCACGCGCGCCAGTGCGGCCACCAGCTGCCTTCCTGCTTGGCCGGCTGCGCGAGCTGCGCCCACTGCATCGGGTCTTCGACGGCGGCCGGGGCGGTGAAGTAGAACGACTTCGGCGCGCCCGGCGGGTTGAGCAGGCTTTGCAGATGGCCGCTGTTCGACAGGATGAAGGTCGTATCCTCGCCATAAATGCGCGCCGTCTGATAGCAGGCCTGCCACGGCGTGATGTGATCCGTCGTGCCGGCGATGACGTAGGTCGCATCGGGCTTCACCTTGCTCATGTCGATGGGAACGCCGCCAATCGACATGCGATCTTTCTGCACGAACGGATTTGTGAAGATCAGATCGAGATAATCGTGATGGAGCTTCATCGGCAGCCGCGTCGTGTCGGCGTTCCAGAAGAGCACGTCGAAGGCCGGCGGCTGCTGGCCCATCAGATAATTATTGACCCAGTAATTCCAGATCAGATCGTTCGGCCTCATCCAGGCGAACATGCGCGCGAGTTCGCCGCCATCAAGCACGCCTTTGGTCGCCGACACCTGCTTTGCGGCCAGCACGGATTCAGGCGTCACCAACGCCGCGAACTGCGTGTCGTCGGCGCTTTGCGTGTCGAGCACGCAGACCGCGCTGACGACGTTCTTCACCTTCGTCTCGCTCTTGCCGGCGAGCCATCCGAGATAGCTCGCAACCGTAATGCCGCCGGAGCAGGAGCCCATGATCGTAATGTCGTCGGCGCCCGTGATCTCGCGCGCCGCGTCGACCGCGCGATCAACGGCTTTGACATAGTCTTCGAGGCCCCAATCCTTCTGCGCCGCCGTCGGGTTGCGCCAGCTGATGCAGAAGGCCTGCATGCCCGATTGCAGCAGGAACTTCATGATGCTCTTGCTGGGCGCCAGATCGACCGCATAATATTTGTTGATCTGCGGCGGCACGATCACGATCGGCCGCACGAAGACCTCGTCCGTCGCCGCCGTGTACTGGATCAGTTCGATGATCTCGTCGCGATAGACGACGCTGCCCGGCGTGTTGGCGATATTCTCGCCGATCTTGAATTTCGATCCGTCGACCTGCGACGGCAGGCCGCCATTTTTCTGCAAGTCGGACATGAAGTTCTTGAAGCCGGCCATCAGGCTCTGGCCGCGCGTGTCAACCGCCTGTTTCAGCGCGACGGGATTGCCGCCGGGCCTCACCATCGACCCGGATACGGGTGTCATCTCCGGCACCATTGCCCATGATGCCTCGCAGGGGGGGGCTTATCACGCCGTGATCACGGCCAGCGATGGCAAAGGTGGCAGTGTCACCACCACGATCGACTTTGCGATCAGCAATCTGCCGCCTGTTGCCGCAGCGGACACGGGCGACGTGCCGGAAGATGGCCCCGCAGCCAGCGGCAATGTTCTGGACAATGACCACGACACGGCGCCTGACAGCGATCCCTTGAGCGTGTCTTCCGCGGTGCAGGGGGTGAACCCCATCACCATCGGCGTGCCTTTCACGGTGTCGGGCGGCGGCGTGCTCACGCTCAACAGCAATGGCAGCTACAGCTTTGACCCCGGCACGGCCTATAACGGTCTGGCCGAGGGTGACACGGCCACGGAAGTGATCGGCTACACGGTTTCCGATGGCAATGGCGGCACGACAACGCAAACGCTGACGCTCACCATCACCGGCAGCAATGACGGCCCGGTGGTGATTGACCCCAGCGACCCCGGCACGCCGGACAATCCCAAGCCCGCCTCCGACCCTGCCAACATCATCCCCGATGTGACGGCAACGGACGGAGCAACGCCTGCCACGATTGACGTGACGGACTATATCGTCGATCCCGATGGCGAGCCGCTGACCTTCTCGGCCACGGGCCTGCCGCCCGGCCTCACCCTTGATCCGGACACGGGCATCATTTCCGGCACGATCACGCATGATGCCTCGCAGGGCGGGCCCTATCATGTGGTGATCACCGCCACGGACCCCCATGGCAGCAGCATCACCACCACGCTGGACTATGCCATCAGCAATATTGCGCCTGTCGCGGTTGATGACAGTTCGAGTGCCGATGAAGACACAGGCCAGTCCGGCAATGTGCTCACGGATGCCGTGACCGGCGATCACGACGGGGCACCGGATTCCGATCCGCTCACGGTCACGTTGGCGAACGGCCAGCCCGTGTCGCCCGGCTCACCCGCCATCCTCAATCTGCCACATGGCACGCTGACCCTGGCTTCGGATGGCAGCTGGAGCTTCACGCCCAGTGCCGCCGCCAATGCACTGGCGGTGGGCGTAAGCGCAACCGACACGGTGAGCTACACGGTCAGTGACGGCAATGGCGGCACGGCTGTTGCCACGCTCTCGCTGCATGTGGCGGGCGTCAATGATGTGCCTGTGGCCGTGCAGCCCCTGCCGCCGGCCGATGACTTCGAGGGCGACGACATCTCCCTCGATGTGTCGGGCTTCTTCGATGATGTGGATGCGAGCGATGTTCTGTCGTTCAGTGCCACGGGCCTGCCGCCGGGGCTGAGCATTGACCCGCACACCGGCGTCATTTCCGGAACCATCACGCTGGGATCATCCGTGGACGGACCATATCTGGTGACCGTCACCGTGAATGATGGCCATGGCGGAACACTGAGCCAGAGCTTCGAATGGGAGGTGAAGATGCCGCCAACACCCGGTGACACCCCGCCACCGGGGCCACAGCCGCGTCCGCCGCTTTTCACCCCGCAGCTGCAATCCCAGCAGCACGTCATTTCGGACACTGTCGATGGCCTGGCGCCGCTCAACGGAACTCCGATCCTGACGGATTATGTGATCACGCGGACCGTGCAGGGATTGTCCGATCTCAACAGCGCCACGCAACCGGGCCCCGTCGATGATGTGATCACCCAGCTTGTGGCCTGGGCCGGGCGGCAGGGGCACTCCGCCCAGTGGATACACCTGCTGCTCAACGAATTGGAGCACACGCCCTATGCCGGGGATGAGATCGACCTCGCACTTTCGCTTGGCGATGGTAATGCACTGGCCATCCGCACCCTGTTGAAGGATGGCGCGCTGTTTGTGAGCGTTGACGAACTGGTGCCAGGCATCTCCGTCACCGCCATCACTGGGCCCGGCGGAACAGGGCTTCCAGAATTTGCCGCCCCGGTCGGCCGTCAGGCTGTGGTCATCAATGTGCGGCCCGATGGCAGCGTGATCCCGCTTGAAATTCACGGACGCGACATCAAGGGCCGCGCTGCCAGCTGGCAGATCAAAATCAATCCCACTTCGGCGGAAGTTTTGCCAGCGGGCAGCCAGGCCGCCGAAATCGACGGCATCATCTCGGCGATGCGCGCGCAACTGGCGGAACACAAAGCGCCGCGCGGGCCCAACCGCTTCACTTTCACCTGAGCATCACAGCGCGAAACATCGACAGAGGCAACCCATGACACTGACAATAACCCGGACCTTGGCGGCGCTGCTGTGCGCCAGATGATCGAACAGGGTCGTGAGCGTCTGGCCTCGGTGCCCTTCCACCGCTACTTCCCCAAAAGGACATACGGGATCGTCCGGCGCCGCGGCAAAGAGCCGGGGCCGATCGCCCGTGAGTTCATCGAGCTCGTGCGCGACTGGGTCCGCAAGGGGCGTAACGACAAGAGCAAGATCGCGGGTCGCCGGGAGAATGAGGTCGGTTAGAGCGGTTTCCGATTGGGTACGATTCATGGGGCCTAAAGCACGACGAGTCCCTCAGGCCCGCGAAATCGTAGACGACCCAAACGTAACCCGCTCGAGGCGGCACCGGCGGCTTGTCCCAAGACCGTCCGGGAACCTGAAACTCGCGAGCGGTCCCGGTTCCCGTGACCCTCGAACGACGATGGTCATCAGCCTGGGAGGCGTCAGGACCCGCAACCTCGTCGCGACCCCACCTCTTTCTCGAGGTCGCGCTGCTTTCCTTGCGGGCAGACCCTCCCACGACCGATCCTCTCGACACGGGAGGTCAGGCGACGTCGCCTGGTCCTGCCCGATTTCGCTGTCGAAACCCGTTCCCCACGAAGGGAGGTTCCCGTGTCCCAGACCTTTCAGAACAAGGCCCGCAAGGCCAATGCGCAGAAGTCGACGGGGCCCAAGACCGAAGAAGGCAAGGCCCGCAGTCGCGTCAACTCCACCCGGCATGGTCTCTCCGGCAAGGGCATCATCTTGCCGCCCGACCTCGCCGACCTCGTCGAAAACGAGCGGCGCAATCTCGTGTCCGCCCAAGACCGCGACGACCCCGCCGCCGCCGCCGCTGCCGACAACGAGGCGGCCCTGGCCATCGCCCGTGTCCACGCCTGCCGAGCGGCCCGAGTCACCCTCGTTGAGGAACACTGGCAACGCGAGCAGACGATCGCCGCGCTCGAACTGGCGCGCAAGCTCCCCGAGCAAGCTCGACTCATCACCACGAAACTCGAACGTACCTTCCAAGGCGTCGCCTGGAAGCTGGAGCGGTTCTACCACTTGGCCTATGAGTACGAGTCGAAGGGGCGATTCACGCCCGAAGAGCAAGCGCACTACCACGACCTGATGGGCCGCCACCCTCTGGAACGCCCACCCGCCGGAGAAGTCACCTTCGACGCGGAAGCGTTCAAGTACATGAAGAAAGAAATCAAGCGACTGGAACACCTCCGCGACGAGGTCCTTGGGCCCCTCGAACCGGCCGTGCGCGACGCGGTCGCGCTCGGCGTACCGATCGACGACATGACGCCCACTCGCCTCCTCCGGCGCTACGAGTCGGAGAACTGGAAGAAATACGCGAAGCTATGTCCCAACATGGCCGCCAGGGCGAAGCGTCAGGCTCGCGGACAGGTACCCGCGAAGGCCGTCGCGCCAACTCCCAAACCGGGGCCCCAAACACCGCCGCCGCCGCCACCGCCGCCACCACGGCCCGAACCGGCACCACCGTCACAAGCGGCCCCGAAAAGTGATCATGTGTCAACCCAGGCGACCCCTCCGGTCGTTTCCCGAGACGAAGCTGGAGCACCGTCGCGACGGTTGGAGGGATCGCGCGGGGGGGGCGAGGGCCTGACCGTCCAGGAGGTGATGCGTCGGCGCTTCTCGAAGCATTAACACATTGAGAAACGACGCACATGAATGCCAATAAAAGGCCATTCAAGCGATCGCGGTGCGCGCGGCGGGCCGGTCGCCGATGGGCCCGGCCCGGCGTTGGGGGCCTTGGTTGGTCAGCGGGGCTGGCCGTCCATCGGCTTGCGGACTTCGAGGGGGGTGTAGTCGCGCTTGGCTGGGCCGACGTAGATCTGCCGGGGCCGGTAGATCCTGCTGTCGGTCTCGCGGAGTTCCTTCCAGTTGGCGATCCAGCCGGGCATCCGGCCGATCGCGAACATCACCGTGAACATATTTGTGGGGATGCCGATCGCCCGGAGGAGCAGCCCGGAGTAAAAGTCCACGTTGGGATAAAGGTTCCTGGAAACGAAGTACTGGTCTTCCAGCGCGATTTCTTCAAGTCGGCGCGCGATGTCGAGGAGGGGGTCCTTGCGTCCGAGCTTGGCGAGCACGGTCGGCACGACCTCGCGGAGGATGTCGGCCCTCGGGTCGTAGGCCTTGTAAACGCCGTGGCCGAAGCCGTAAAGGACCGTCTCCTTGCGCTTGACCCGATCGATGAGGGATGGGATCGACTCACCCGACGCCTGGATCTTCTCGAGCTGTTCGATGACCGCGACGTTGGCCCCGCCGTGGAGAGGGCCCCACAAGGCGCAGACGCCGGCCGCGCACGAGGCGAAGAGGTTCGCGCCCGAGGAGGCGACCATGCGCACGGTCGAGGTCGAGCAGTTCTGTTCGTGGTCGGCGTGGAGGATCAGGAAGAGCTGAAGGGCCCGGACGACGTCGGGGTCGGCCTCGTAGTTCCGCATCGGCTGCGAGAACATCATATGAAGAAAGTTGCGGCAGTAGTCGAGGCCGGGATCGGGGTACATGATCGGTTGGCCGATCGAGGTCTTGTACGCGGCGGCGGCCACCGTACGGACCTTGGAGACGATCAAGGCGGCGTGGTCCTCGAAGGTGGCCGCGTCCTCCTGTTCCAGCACCCCCTTCTCGTAGCACGAGATGGTGTTGATCATCGACGAGAGGACGGCCATGGGGTGGCCGGTGGGGGGGAAGCCGGCGAAGCTGTGCCGCAGCCCCTCGTGGAGCATTTCGTGCTGGGTAAGGAGGGCGCTGAAGTGGGCGATGTGCTCGGCCGTGGGGAGTTCCCCATACATGAGCAGGAGCGTCGTTTCGACGAACGTGGATTTCTCAGCGAGTTGTTCGATAGGGATGCCGCGATAGCGGAGCACGCCGCGTTCGCCGTCGATGAACGTGATCGCCGACTTGCAGGAGCCTGTGTTGCGATAGCCCTCGTCGAGCGTGATGTAGCCGCTGTCGCGGCGGAGGTGCTCGATGTCCACGGCCCGCTCGTCCTCGGTCCCGATGAGGATGGGCAGGTTGACCTGACGCTCGCCCACTTGGAGGTGGCCCAGGTCGTCTCGAATGGCGGTGGCAACGGCAGCACACATGGTCAAGCCTCGATGGGAAGTGGCGTTGCCGGGCCGGCTGGGCGGGGGCCCCGCCAGGGGCTCGGGTGGTGCAGGGTGGTCGGAGTGGATGGTTCGATCAGGGTGTCGCGCGGGTCGTCTTGGAGGGCCCACCTCCGAGTCGGTCTCGGGTCGCCCCTCATCGCGTTCGCCCGCGTGACGACCGATACGTCCCAGTGTACGCGCGGGACAGACCTCATTCAACGTGCGCGCGGCCTCAGCCCCAACCATGAGTCGGCAAAATCGGCAGCAAGGCCAAGGGCCCCCAAGGAGAAGGGCCCTTTCCCGCCAGGCTCAACGCGGGTCGGTTTCCTCGGCCGGAGGAGACACGGCCTCAAGGCGGGCGTGCCGGCATGCATCGGCCGGAAGGGCCTTCTCCACGAACCGGCCCTCAGCCACCCAAGCCCCTTTGCGGAATTCGAACAGGGCCGTCACCGCAGTCTCGCGTACAGGGCCCGAACCTGGTTTCCGAGGCAGTTCCACGCTCACCAGGGCGAGCAAGCGGCGTGTGCTCCGGTCGCGGGCCCAGTACACGCCGTCCTTCCAATGGGCGTCTTCCCAGCGGGCGCGTTCCTCCGGGTCGTTCCGCTCCAGCGCCTGCAAGAACCGGAACTCCAAACGTTCCCGGTCACGGCGAAACGCCTGCCGGCCCACGTCACCTTGATATTCCTCCATGAGCGTGGCCACCATCCGACGGACGATCAGCCAGGCGATCGCGGCACAGAGCGCCAGGAGCGTGAAGGCCAGCACCATGTGAGGCATGTCAAGGGGCCCTGGCGAGACGCCGGCCGATTGGGAAGTGACTATGATTGTAAGCCAGCCCCCGCGCGGCCGACAAGGGCCGTGAGCCCAAAGGCCCATATTGACGGAAAGGCCCTGGTCATGGCTGAGCGTCCCCGACCCAAACACAAGTTCGGCGCGCACATGTCGATCGCGGGAGGACACGACCGCGCCGTTCATGCCGCCCACGCGGCCGGCTTCGACACGGTCCAACTCTTCACGAAAAGCAACAATCAGTGGAACGCTAAACCACTCAAGGAGGCCGACGTCGCCGCCTTCCGCGAGGCCCTGCGCACGACGGGCGTGTGCGACCCGGTGGCCCACACCTCCTATTTGATCAATCTGGCTAGCCCCGACGATGCCCTTTGGTCGAAGTCGATCGAGGCCCTCGTGGTGGAGGTCGAGCGGGCCGAGGCGCTTGGGATCAGTGACCTTGTCCACCATCCGGGGGCCCATGTCGGCTCGGGCGAGGAGGCTGGCCTGGAACGTGTCGCGAAGGCCCTGGATGAGGTCCATCGCCGGACGACCGGGGCCCGCTTGAAGATCGACTTGGAAAACACGGCGGGGCAGGGGACGTGTCTCGGCCATCGCCTGGAACATCTGGGGACCTTGCTGCGACTCGTTCGCGATCCCGAGCGATTGGGGATTTGCCTCGACACGTGTCACCTGTTTGCGGCGGGCTATTCCTTGGGGCCGATTTCCGATTACAATCAAACGATCGACGAGGTCGGCCGGACCGTGGGGCTCGACCAGGTCCGGGTCTGGCACCTCAACGATAGTCAGAAGGATCGCGGCAGCCGGGTCGATCGTCACGCGGGGATCGGCCGTGGCCGCCTGGGACTTGGGGCGTTCGCCAACTTGGTGAACGACCCGCGTTTCATCGGCAGGCCCATGGTGCTCGAGACCCCCAAAGGCGACGAAGGGGGCGAAGACCTGGACCTGATCAATCGACGCGTCCTCCTCGGGTTGCTGGGTCGTCCCAAGACCCGATCTCGACCCGCGGCGGATCGCGGGGGAGGTTGACTCTTGTCCAACACAATGTCCAATGGCGCTGGCCGACCCGACCACCCAGGTGATCTCGTCTCCTCGCGTGCCAAGCACAAACCGGCCCTCTTCATCAACCGTGAACTGAGCTGGCTCGCCTTCAACGAGCGTGTGCTGGAAGAGGCCCGCGACCCCTCCAACCCCCTCCTGGAGCGCGTGCGCTTCCTCACGATCTCGGCCTCCAACCTCGACGAGTTCTTCGAGGTGCGCGTCGCCGGCCTGCAATCGCAGCTCTATGACAGCCTCGAGCCACAAGACCTTCCGCCCGAAGGAATGGGCCCGCTCGCCCAACTGATCGAGATCGCCAAACGCTGCCGCGACTTCGTGACCCGACAAGACACCGTCTGGCACCAGGAGTTGGTCCCGGCCCTTCGCGAGCACGGAATTCAATTATGCCGACCTGACGATTTGAACCGGGACCAAGTCGCCTTTCTCGATGCTCACTTTCAGAGCCAGGTCTATCCCGTTTTGACCCCCCTGGCGATCGACCCGGCGCATCCGTTTCCTCACCTTCATAATAAGAGCCTCAACCTCATCATCCGCCTGGAAAAGAAGGGGGAAGACCCGCCTCGCCAGCGCTATGCGATGCTCCAGGTGCCCTCGGTGCTGCCCCGCCTGGTCCCCCTCCCCGAAACCGGTGACGACAAGCGACGGTTCATCCTGTTGGAAGACGTCATCGGCCCGCGTCTGGCCAGTCTCTTCGGAGGATACAAGGTGGCCTCCAGCGTCCCCTTCCGCGTCACGCGCAATAGCGACCTGTCCATTCAGGAGAGTGAGGTCAAAGAGAACCTGATGTCCACGATCCAGGAGACCCTCCGCCAGCGGAAATGGGGCGCGGCGGTCCGCCTGGAAATCCTGGACACCGCCGACGAGGGCTATCTCTCCCAATTGCTCAATGCCGGCGCGCTCGACATCGAAGACCGCGACGTGTTCAAGGTGCGCGGTCCCGTGGACCCGACCGTGCTCGCGGCCCTGGCCCGCGTCGAAGGATTCCGCGAACTCAAGGAACCGCCCTTCGAGCCCCAGATGCCCGCCGCCCTCGTCAACCGCTCCAACATCTTCGCGGCCATCCGCGAAGGCGACATCCTCGTCCATCACCCCTACGACTCCTTCGGCGCCGTCGTCCAGTTCATCGAACAGGCCGCCGAGGACCCGCAGGTCCTGGCCATCAAGCAAACCCTCTACCGAACGGCCGAACAGAACCCCATCATCAACGCGCTCGCCCGAGCGGCCGAGAACGGCAAGCAAGTGACCGCCCTCGTCGAGTTGCAGGCCCGACTCGACGAGGAGAACAACATCGTCAAGGCCCGGATGCTCCAGAAGGCCGGCGTCCACGTCGTTTATGGGATGGTCGGCCTGAAAACACACTGCAAGGCGGCCCTGGTCGTGCGTCGCGAACACGACGGCATCCGCCGCTACATCCACCTGGGCACGGGGAACTACAACCCCGTCACCGGCCGGCTTTACACCGACCTGGGATTGTTCACGTGCGATTCCGATTTCGGTGAGGACGCGACCGCATTATTTAATATGCTCACAGGTTTTAGTCATGGGCAATCGTATCAATGGCGCAAGTTGATCGTGGCCCCTTATCATCTGGCCGATCGCGTGCTGGAACTGATCGAGCGCGAAAGGCGACACGCGTTGGAGGGCCGGCCAGCCCGGATCATCGCCAAGATGAACTCCCTGGTCGACCCCGAGGCGATCGAGGCCCTCTACGAGGCCAGCCAGGCCGGCGTGCGCATCGACCTGATCGTCCGCGGCATCTGCTGCCTGCGCCCGGGGCTCCAGGGCATTTCCGAGAACATTCGCGTGCTGTCCATCGTCGACAAGTTCTTGGAACATTCCCGCATTTTTTACTACCTTAACGGAGACTCACCCGAGGTTTATCTATCCTCGGCGGATTGGATGCCTCGCAACTTCCGCCGCCGGGTCGAGACGATGTTCCCCGTGGAAGACCCCCGACTGCACCACCGGATCGTCGACGGCATTCTGGGCGTCGTCCTCTCCGACAACATCAAGGCCAGATACTTGCAAGCCGACGGTACGTACACGCGGACCAACCCGGCGCGACGGGGCGGTCAGGTTGTGCGCTCCCAGGTAGAGTTCCAAAACATGGCCAAGGAGCTGTCGACTTTGGAGGGAGCGACGCCACCTCCCTTGACCGTGGCCCGCTGAGGAACGGGCCGGTAAACACTGCCCGAGTTGACTTTGGGCTGTCCTTATCCGCGGCGGACGACCGTCGCCATGTCGGGAGGTTATTCGCGGCCGGTTCCTGACCCTGCTTGATCGTCGCTTCCGTGAGGCGACCCCTCATGGCACCTCGAGATGTGGCCCTAAGCCTTGGAGTGTCCAAACCGACGCTCAACTGATGGGTCCCCGCGGCGAGCCGTAAACCTCTGGGGTTCGGCATGAACGACGTCACCCGCATCCTCTCGGCCATCGAGCAGGGCGACCGCCAGGCGGCGGGGCAGCTCTTGCCCCTCGTCTACGATGAACTTCGCCGCCTGGCCGCCCAGAAGCTGGCCGGCGAGGCACCCGGCCAGACACTTCAGGCCACGGCGCTGGTCCACGAGGCGTACCTCCGGCTCGTCGGCCCGGAGGACAACCCGCTTTGGGAGAGCCGTGGCCACTTCTTTGCCGCCGCGGCCGAG
>CALLYK010000447.1 GCA_937858365.1 uncultured Isosphaeraceae bacterium
GATGTGCGTGCCCTGATAGACGCCTGGCAGGAACGCGCTCGACCAGTTTTCGGCGTCCTTGATCGGCAACCCGTTCGGGCACATCGCGATGAAGCCCGGCAGGTTCTGGTTCTCGGTCCCCAATCCGTACGTCATCCAAGACCCAAAACTCGGCCGTGGCTGCCGCGCCTCACCGCAGTTCATCAGCATCAGCGATGGTTCATGGTTCGGCACGTCGGCGTGCATCGAACGGACCACACACAGCTCATCGGCCATCTGAGCCACATGCGGAAATATGTCGCTCACCTCAATGCCGCTCTGGCCATGCTTCTGAAACTTGAACGGCGAAGGAAACGCCGCGCCGGTCTTGCGTTCGGTCTTCAAGTTGGTCGGCAGTCCCTTGCCCGCATACTCCGCCAGCCGCGGCTTGGGGTCGAAGGTGTCCACCTGCGACGGCCCGCCATTCAAGAAGATGTGGATGACCCGCTTGGCCCTGGGCTGAAATTGCGGTGCCTTGGGCAGGAGTGGATTGACCGTTCCATCGGCCCCGCGGACCGGAGCGGCGAACAAGCCCGCATCGGCCATGAGTCCGCCCAGGGCGAGCGAGCCGAAACCCATCGCCGAGCGGCTGAGCAACTCGCGGCGCGTCAGGAACAGGTCGGCCAAGCGGTCCCGGTGATGTCGCATCTTCGGCCCTTTGCTTTCAGTCGATGAACATGAACTCGTTGGTCAGAAGCAGGACCTGAGCGTAGCTCGCGCGCGGAGAGAGCTTGTCGTCGGGGTTTCCCGCCGTTTCGAGGAACTTCGCCCCGATGCCCACCTCGCGCGCTTCGGCCTCGCGACCCAGGACGATTCGATGAAGGGTCCGGATGAACGCGGCGTCGTCGCTGAGGGGAGCAAGCTCGGGCCGTGTGACGAGCCGCCGCGCCTGCTCGGCCAGGAACGGAGAATTGAGCAGGAAAAGGGCCTGTTGCGGGACGGTCGTGCTGAAGCGTTTGGGACTGCTGGCGTCGGGCACGGCAAAGTCGAACGACCGAGCGACCGGCTCCAACTGCTGGCGGTCGATGAAGCCGTACAAGGTCCGTCGGGTCGAAAAAGGGGCCTGAAACAAGGGCACGCCCCGACCGCCCATGCGTTCGTCGAGCACACCCGCGACGAACAGGAGCGAGTCCCGGCACGACTCGTAATCGAGCCGACGCCGATTGGCGCGGCCGAGAAGCCGGTTATCGGGGTCGGCTTGAGTCAACTCGGGCCGCGCGTCGCTTGCTTGTTGATAGGTGTTGGAAAGTATGATCAGGCGATGAAGGGCCTTCAGCGACCATCCCGATTCGATGAACGAGGCCGCCAGAAAGTCCAGCAATTCCGGGTGGCTGGGCGGGTCGCTGCGCGTGCCGAAGTCGCTTGGCGTGTCCACCAGGGCCGAGCCGAAATGGCCCAGCCAAACGCGATTGACGAGCACGCGCGGAGTGAGCGGATTGTCCGAGGCGGCGACCGCGCGGGCCATGTCGAGCCGGCCGCTGCCGTTGGCGAAGGGCCTTCGATCGTCTCCCGCGATGAGCTTTAGAAACTGCCTTGGCACCGCCTTCCCTTGCCGGCCAGGGTTGCCGCGTAAGAAGACGCGGGGATCGTAGGGCGTCGCCTTGTCGTTCAAGACCATCGCGCGAGGAGGTGCTCCGGCATGGGTCACGTCGAGCTCGGCGACCTTGCGCTGAAGGCCCTGGTGCTTCTCGCGCTCGGCCCGATTGAAGAGCCGTCGTATCGGGGTATCGGCAGGCACGGCCCAAGGGGCCGCGGGATCATTCTTCGCGGCGAGGAGCGACTCGTGTTCCTCGATCTCACCTGATGAAGGAGGGCCGTTGTCGAGCCAGCGCGACTCGGCGTTCGCGAGGGCCTTGATACGTGCCTCGTCCTTGGATTTCAGGGCCTCTTCGATAGGCGCGATGATCGGGTGACGTTGACACTGCGCGGCGAATGTCTCCTTCCAGCGCTCGATCAGATACCGCAAGGATTCGGGCCGGACCTTCGTGACCCGCGCGGCGTCGTCTGCTTTGGTGCGATCGGTTTGGAACTCGATGGAGGCCGCCGCGACCAAATAGTCGGCGAGTTTCGCCTTCAAATCGGCCGCGATCTCGACGAGTCTTTCTTCGGCGTACTTCTCGGCCTCACGTTCGCGGGCCTTTCTTTGCTTGACGTAATCGTCGGCCTCCGGCCCCGGAGCGCTCTCGCCGATGATGGGCAGTTCGGCCGGTTCCGTCGTGCCGGCGAAGACACCGTAAAGCGAGTAGTAATCTTCGCTGGGCAGAGGGTCGAACTTGTGGTCGTGGCACCGGGCGCATTGGACCGTGAGGCCCATCAGGCCGCGTGTGACCACATCGATTCGGTCGTCGATGATGTCGTCGTTGTTGTTGAGGAAGCGGCGGCCGACGGTCAGAAAACCTAGCGCCGCGAGTCGCCCGCTTTCGCCTTCGTCGGGCAAGAGGTCGGCCGCGATCTGCTCGAGCAGGAATAGGTCGTAGCGCTTGTCCTCGTTGAACGACCTCACGACGTAATCGCGATACGTGTACGAATAAGGATATCGTCGTTCTTCCTGGAAGACGTACCCCTTGGTGTCGGCATAGCGGGCCACGTCGAGCCAATGACGACCCCAGCGCTCGCCGTAACGCGACGACGCCAACAAGCGATCGACCACCTTGGCGAATGCGTCTTCAGCACGGTCTTTCTCGAAAGAGTCGATCTCGTCCCGCGTCGGCGGCAAGCCGGTCAAGTCGTAAGAAACGCGGCGGATCAAGGTGCGTCGATCCGCCTTGGGCGCGAGGCCGATCCCCAGCGGTTCAAGCCTCGCGAGGATGAACGCGTCGATCGGATTGGCGACCTGGTCCGCATGGTCAACACGCGGTACTTCGCCCTTCTTGATCGGTTGAAAGGCCCAGTGGGAACGCCATGATTCGTTCCCCTTGTCGTGGGCGCTCGTGGGCCAAGGGGCACCCATGTTGACCCAATCGGTGAGGTCCTTGATGGCCTCGGCGGGCATCTTGGCCTTGGGCGGCGGCGGCATCTTGAGGTCATCGTGATCCTGGCGGACCGCGAGGACCAAGGGAGATTCATCGGCTTTTCCAGGCACGACCGCGGGCCCGTTACCGCTGCCTCCGGCGAGCGTGCCTTCGCGCGTGTCGAGACGAAGGCCCGAACTCTGCTTGTCGGGCCCATGACAACCCAAGCAGTTCTGAGCGAGAAGGGGCCGCACCTTGGTCTCGAAGAAGTCGGCGGCCTCGCGCGATGGTGCCTGGGCCCGAAGGGCGATTGAGGGCCAGACCAGCGCAAGAAGCAGGGCGAATGTGACGAGGCGAGGCATGACGAGTCCCGGCGGGGCCTGAAGGAAGGAGGGAGCTCCGGCGGTCGTGGGTCCAGGATTCTACGCCCCCAGCGACCCACTTGGCAAACCGTCCGCGCGGGCGGACTCGATGGTCGCCCCCCGTCGGATGACTCGTCGTCGCCTCGCGACGATCGACAAGGCGGTCCAACAATGGCCCTCCGCTCCTCATCCTATCGGTCCATCAACTGATCGGGAGGGACGCGATGGGGCGGACCCAAAGGTCCGCCCCATCATAACTTCAAAGTATTTTTATCTAATAAATTTGACTTTATGTACGCAAATGGCCGAAGGTCTTCTTCCAAAATGTCAGGGCGCTTGAGGCGGGCTTAGGCCGACCCGGAGTCGACGCCGCCGTGATGGGCTTCGTGGTCTTGTTCGACGCGCTCGCGTTCCAGACCCTCAGCATTCCCCACGGGCTCGAGACGGGCTTCGCGGCCGGGGTCGAAGGCGCGGGGGCCGGACCGAAGACTTGAACGTTCACCCTGCCCGACGTGCCCCCCATCTGGGCGATCAACGTGCCGAAGAGCGCGGTCACTTTGTCCTTCGGCAGAGGGGCCACGCTCTGGCCGTTGAGCGTCATGTTCTCCACCATCGGCACGACCACTTGAGGCGAGGCCGCGGGGGGGACCACCGGGACCGGCGTGGGCACCGGCGTGGGGGTGTTGATCAGCGTGTCGGTCTGAGGTGCCGGCGGGGTCGGCACTTGGGCGGCGGCGGCGGCCAGGTCCACGCGGTTGAACGTGGCCCCCGTCGCGGGGTCGTTGATCTTGACCGAACCGTTTTTCAGCCAGGTGCTCAGGTCGCTCACCGCGGGCAGGGTCCCGAAGCGCGCCTTGTAGATCTCTTGAAGCAGGAGCACTGAGCCGGTCATCTCGGCGGCGGCGAAACTCGTCCCCGTCGCCGGCGCGAAGTCCGATCCCACCGTGGGTGCGATCAGGCCCGAGCCGGGGACCGCGAAGTCGGTGGCCGACGGGCCGCTCGCCAGGCGCTGGGCGTCGGGCAGCAGCTTGTCGTTCACGTCCGTGCCCGTCACGCTCAGGCTGTCGGCGACGATCGCCGGGAAGCCCATGCCGGGGTTGCCGTCGAAGCTGTTGCCGGCCGCGATCACCACCGGCACTTTCATCGTCGCCAGCTTCTGGATCAAGGCGGTGATCTGGGCCCCCGCGCCGCCGTTCAAGGGGAAGAAGTTCGTTTTGTAGCTGCCGCCGTCGGCGATCGAGATGTTGACGACCGAGACCCCTTGCGAGGGCCCATTGTCCACGACCCACTGAAGGGCCCGAGTCACGTCGCCGAAGTCGCTTTGTCCATTGGCGCCAAAGACCTTCAGGCCCACGATGTCGGCCTCCGGGGCGACGCCCGGATGGGTCAGGTCTTCCGACGCGATCAGGCCGGCGACCGAGGTCCCGTGTTGGGCGGTCGGCATGGGGTCGCCATCGTTGTCGGCGAAGTCGTAACCGGCCTTCACCTTGGACCCAGGGCCGAACGTGCCTCCCAGGGCGGGATGCCAATAGTTCACGCCCGTGTCGATGACGGCGGCCGTCATGCCCGTGCCGTCCACTTGATAGCGGTTCCGCGTGAGCGAAGCGCCCAGGATCTTGTCGGCCGGGTCGAGCGTCGTCGGCAAGCCGATGAACGGTGAAGTTGGAGAAGCGGTGAGCAGTCGGCGGGCCTCAAGGTCTTCAAAGCGGGGTTGTCGCGAAGATCGTTGCGGGCGCTTGGCCGGTCGGGTCCAGAACATCGAGTCGGGCTCCCTGACGGCCGCCAACGCCTTGGCACGGGCCGCCCAGCGGTCTCTGAGGGTGAACGCCCCCCCTCCCTGGCGTGGACGTCGCTCGCGCGAGCCCCCACGGTCGCCGGGGCCCGCCTTGTGGGACCGGACCCCGAGGTACAGAGCGTGACGTTGGGATCGAGAGTCGGACGGAGTTCGCGGACCGGGAGCGAGGCAGACGCGGAGAACGCGACGCGAGCCGCCCCCGAGCCGCCTGTCTGGGCAGCGAAACGGCGAAACCTCAGGCAGCGACGTGGGACGGGTCCCGCCTCGCGCCGCGCCGCCGCCGGCGGTCGGGGTGCTTCCTGCTTGGGTCGTGGTCCCGCCCGAAGGAGGGACCGGGAGTGATCGGGGCCGCTCCGAGGACCCGACCCGGCGCAACGTTCGAAAACGCTGGGCCACCAACGCGCCGGGCCGGCATGGCCCCATCGGGACGGCGGCCCGCGCTGGTCTCCCGAAGGCCGCTCTTGAGCGGTCCTTTGTGGATGTCGCTCTTATCGGTGCCGGCGACCGATGAGTTGCCCGAAACCGTGCGCGAATCCCCGCCTTTTTCGACCCAGGACCGCGCGACCGCTCCCTCCGCCAGAACAGACGCGACCGCACCGCGAGCGCCTCT
>CALLYK010000448.1 GCA_937858365.1 uncultured Isosphaeraceae bacterium
GCCTCGATCGCGCTGATCTTGCCGACGTGCTCGAACTTGCTGCCGTTCGCCAAGACGAGTTCGACCTTCTGCTCCTCTTCGTCTTGACCCAGGCCGGCCATGTAATCGAGATAGCGCGCCTCGGGCACGTTGAAGTAGACCCACATCACGCTGTTGTCCGACAAGGTGGTGAGGACGTCCCCCTCCTTGATCAAGCTGCCGTGCTGTTCGTGAAGGCGGTCGATGATGCCGTCGAAGGGGGCCCGAACGACGGTGAAGAAGAGTTCGGCCTCCGCCTGCTTGGCCTTGGCCTTGGCCTTGTCGAGCTTGGCCTGGTGCAAGGCCACGTCGGTCGGCGCGACGACCTTCTTGGCGAGAAGGTTCTTGGTGTTGATGAACTCGATCTCGGCGAGCCGGGCCTCGGCCAGTTCCGCGTCGAGCTTCGCCTGGTAGAGGACCGGCACGACCTTGAACAAGACGTCCCCCTCCTTCACCTTCTGGCCCTCCTTCACCGGGATGACGTCGAGGTAGCCGTTCTCCAAGGCGCGGACGTTGATGTGGCGACGAGAATGGATTTGACAGACATATTGCTGGGTAATGGTGACGTCCTTCGCCTGTGGGCTCGTCAAAATGAGCTTGCGGGCTTCTTGCTTGACCTGCGTCACCTCCGGCTTGTCACATGCCGGCAAGGCGAGGAGGAGCAAGGCCAAGCCCAGGGACGGACGTGCCGGCGACCTCATGGTTCATTCCTCCGTCGAACAAGGACGACGATTTGGGGAGCGCGGGCTATCGCCCTGACGGGATTTCGGCGTGGACTGATCGGGACCGCGGTCGGGGGACTTCCACGCGAGACGGCCGGGCCGTCGCGGTTGCTTTTCAGGTTGGTCCCCGTGAGGACCTTCCGGGTCGGACCTGGCGGCCCGACGGCGCGTCATCACGATGTCCCGGCGGCGCGGGGGTCGCGAACACCTCCGCGGGGCGCGGAAGGACCCGGGACCGGAAACACGCGAACGAACCGACCCCACGCTTGGGGTGGATCGCTCGTTCGAGCCTCAACAGCGTCTGTTCATCAGACCCTGACGGGCGAGGAAGGTATGGAGGGGAGCTTGAGGTGGGTCGAGGCTGAGGGACCGTTGGGAATCGGTGAGACTCGTCAGGGGGGCGATGGTGGCCTGCCCCGCGTCTTCACCGTGCGGGTCCAGGTCCTCCGCTTCCTGCAGGAAGAGAGGATCGAACGTCAAATTCAGGGGGTCGTTCGGGTCGTCCGAGTCGTTTGTTGGCGATATCAAGCAAGTCGACACGCCATCGACACTCGGTCCCGCAGGGTCGGCGACGGCCCCATTCGCGAGCGGGACCAAACAGGCGAACACAAGCGAACACGCGGACAAGACCATCAGGCCCAAGACGGATAGGCGTCCGGCCCTTGGCTTCCTCGCCGTTCTTCGCGCCCGCACGTCGAACATTCGCCGTCAGACTCCGTCGACAAGGAGAGACCTGGACAAAGAATACGTGCGAAGGGAGGTATCAGCATTGAAATTCATGGAAAAAATTAGCTTCAGAATTGTACGGCGGGTTCGGACCCACGTCAAGAGAGTCGCTGGAAAAGGCGCCTGGCCCGTGTTCGAGAGGGCCCGATCCTGTACACTCAGGAAACGGCCCGAAGGAGACCGACCATGAGGCGCCCCTGGATTGTCGGACCGGCCCTATTCGTGTTGGCGGCCACTTGGGCGTTGGCCGACGGATACTCTCCCGACGAGGCCGCCCGGCGGATGGTCTTGCCTCCCGGATTCGCGGCCCGTGTTTTCGCGTCGGAACCGGAGGTGCGGCAGCCGGTCGCCGCGTGTTTCGATGAGCGTGGCCGGATGTGGGTCGTTGAGTATCTCCAGTATCCCAACCCGGCCGGCTTGAGGCCGGTCTCGGTTGATGTGTACTTGCGGACCGAGTACGACCGTGTGCCCGAGCCGCCGCCCAAAGGTCCGCGCGGGGCCGATCGGATCAAGATCCTGGAAGACACCGATGGCGACGGCCGCGCCGACAAGGTGACCACGTTCCTGGAGGGACTCAACCTCGCTTCGGCGATCGCGGTGGGTCATGGGGGCGTCTTCATCGCGCAGGCCCCTTATTTACTCTTCTATCCGGACCGTGATCGCGACGACCGGCCCGATGGCGACCCCGAGGTGCTCCTCTCCGGCTTCGGCCTTCAAGACGCCCACGCCGTCGTCAACTCGTTGGCCTGGGGGCCCGACGGTTGGCTCTATGGCGCCCAGGGAAGCACCGTCACGGCGCGCATCCAGGGGACCGAGTTTCAGCAGGGCATCTGGCGCTATCATCCCCAGTCCCGACGCTTCGAGCTTTTCGCGGAAGGGGGCGGCAATACCTGGGGCCTCGATTTCGATCGCCTCGGCAACGCTTTCGGCAGCAGCAATGGGGCCTTCATCGCGTTCCACATGGTCCAGGGGGGGTACTACTGGAAGGGGTTCGCCAAGCACGGCCCCCTGCATAATCCCAGGGCCTTCGGCTACTTCGACAGCGTCGCTTACGAGGGGCGAAAACTCGGCGGGCACGTTACGCCGGGCGGCATCATCTACAAGGCCGACGCCTATCCCCAGGAATTCCGAGGCGCCTTCATCGGCGGGAACCTTCTGGCCAACGCCGTCTACTGGCACGAACTCACACCCCGCGGCTCAACCTTCGGCGCCAAGCACGGCGGCACGCTCATCGAGGCGCGTGACACCTGGTGCCGCCCGATCGACCTGCTCACCGGACCCGACGGCTGCGTCTACGTCGTCGATTGGTACGACCAGCGCGCCAGCCACCTCGACCCGCGCGACAACTGGGACCGCTCCAACGGCCGGATCTATCGAGTCACGTACAACGACACGCCCACCGTGAAGACCGGTGATTTGACGCGGCTCTCGAATCAGGAATTGCTCGCGTTCCGAAATCACCCTAATGACTGGTATGTCGAAATGGCCCGTCGCATCCTGGCGGAGCGCAGGGACCCGAGCGTCGCGCCCCAACTCCAGCGGTGGCTCATGGCCGAGCGCGACGAGGCGATCGCCCTTCGTGACCTGTGGGCCCTTAACGTGAGCGGCGGCCTCGACGCGGGCCTCGCCGAAGCGCTGCTGGACCATCCGGCCGCCGCCGTTCGGGCCTGGACGGTCCGTCTCATCGGCGACGAGGGCAAGCTGACACCGAACTTTCGCGATCGACTTGTCCGCCTGGCGCTTGAGGAGACGAGTCCGGTCGTTCGATCGCAAATCGCGTCGAGCTGCGGGCGCTTCGCGACGGGGGACGCCCTCGCGGTCCTCAAGGTGCTCTTGACCCACGATGAGGACCTGCGTGATGACCACATTCCACTCCTCATCTGGTGGGCCCTCGAAAGAAAGATGCGCGACGACGCCTCGGCCGTCGTCTCGGCCTTGCTCGCCCAGGACACGATCCAGCGACCGCTGCCGCGTGAGGCCCTGGTCGATCGCCTGGCCCGCGCCTTGGTCGCGACCGAAGACCTCCCCTTGTTGAAGCGCCTCACCGAGGCGCCGGGCGTCCCTCAGGCCGCTTTGGTCGCCGGAATGGAGAAGGGGCTGGATGGCCGTCTTTTGGCTTCCATCCCCGACGGATTGGGGCCGTTCGTGGGACGCCTTTCGGCCGGCGATCGCGCTGACCTCGCTTCGCTCAAACTCGCCGCGCGCTTGGGCTCAACGCGGGCCTTGGAGACGGTCCGAGCGCGGGCCGACGACCCAAAGACGCCGGAAGCGGAGCGCATGGCCCTCATCGAATTGATGTCCCAGGCGCGGGGCGACGCGGAGCGTGACGCCTTGCTGGCGATCGCCCAGCGGGAGGGCCCGCGAGCGGTCCGCCTGGCGGCGTTGGGCGGTCTCGGCGCCTTTGATCAAGCCTCGGTGGCGGCGGCGTTGCTCGATGCGTATCCGAAGCTCGAAGGGCCCCTTCAGGAGCGTCTACGCGACCTGATGGTGACGCGACCGACCTGGGCGGGCGCCTTGATCGACGCCCTCGCGGCCGGTCGCGTGCCCGCGAAGGACCTGAGGCCGTCGCAGGCCCAGCAGATCGCCCGATTGGGACGCGCGCCGCTCACGCAACGTCTGGAAGCGGTCTGGGGCAAGGTGCCCGGTCCCGACGCCGCCGCCAAGGCGCGCCGGATCGCCGAGGTCCGCGGTTTGCTGGTCGAAGGGGACAGGGGGAAGGCCGAGCGCGGCAAGGCCCTCTTCGAGAAGCACTGCGCCGGCTGTCATCGCCTCTTCGGCGAGGGGGCGACCGTGGGCCCCGAATTGACGGGGGCCGAACGGAACTTGGACGCTCTCCTGGAAAACGTCGTCAATCCGTCGGCGATGATTCGGAAGGAGTATCAGGCCCAGGTGCTGGCCTTGAAAGACGGTCGCGTCTTGAGCGGCCTGATCGTCGAGGAGACGGGCGGGAGCCTGACCTTGTTCGACTCCCAGCAGCGCAAGACTGTTGTCGCGCGCGAAGAGGTCGAAGAGATCAAAGGGGCCGACGTCTCACTGATGCCGGAGGGCCTGCTCGACGCCTTGAACGACGCCGACGTGCGCGACCTGTTCAGGTACCTGCAAAGCGCCGGGCCGGTCGCGAAGTAGCGCCTCGGCGAGGGCCGTGCGGTCCAAGGCCCTCAGGCCGGGGCCGTTTGGGCGGACTTGACGTCTCGCGCGATCGGCGGATGTTCATCCACCCAGCGCGTCTTGGGGCATGTCCTCAACCAGGCCCAGTAGGCCAAGCCGCCGAGCAACAAGCCGACGCTGATGAGTTGCGAGATGGTCAACCCGGCCGCGACCGCCCGTTCATCGTTGCGCAAGTACTCGATGAAGAATCGCGAAATCGGATAGGTGATCATCAAAAGGCCCATGACTTCGCCGTCGCGCTTGCGGAGGGGATAGAAGGCGGTCAGAAGGCCGAGTAGCACAAGGCCGTCGATCGCCGCGTAGATTTGCGTCGGGTGGACGGGCAGGGAGTATGGGGCGTCGTTCGTGATGAGTCCTTGCGCCAGTTGCTGGGCCCAAGGGGCGGTCCCGGCCGGAAAGGAAACGCCCAGTCCGGGCAAGTCGCAACGGTCGCCGTAGCAGCAGCCGTTCAGGAAGCAGCCGACTCGTCCCAGGGCGATGCCGATCGCGATGGCGGGGGCCACGCAGTCGAGATAAGGACGCAGAGGGAAGGGGCGCAAGGCGCGGTACGTGAAAAAGGCGAAGGCGCCGCCCATGATGCTGCCGTAAAAGACGATCCCGCCCTTCCAGATTTGGAAGGCCTCGACGATGTCGTGGACCTCGGTCCCCCATTTCTGGACGACATAGAAGAGGCGGGCGCCGACGAGACCGCCGACGAACATCCAAAGGGCCATGTCCAGGATCAGGTCCCGGTCGAGGTGCTCGCGACGGGCCCGCCAGGCGGCCAGGTTCATCGAGAAGAGGAACGCGAAGAACAGGAACAGGCCGTAGCCGAAGATCGGGACACCCAATCCCGGCACGCGAAAGAGGACTTGCCACATCGCCGGTTGACCTCCCTGAACCTGACCATTCCGGGCCCTGGGCGGTTAGCCCGCGTTGGCCCCCACCGGGACGTAATCGAGTTCTTCCACGATCCGGTTGCGCGTGTCCAGTGCGACCACGCGCGGCTTATGACCGGCCACCTCGTCGGGCTCCAACAAGGTGAAGGCCATCACGATCAAGCGGTCCCCGACCGCGCCGATCCGGGCCATCGCGCCGTTGAGCTCGATCTGCCCCGACCCGCGTTCACCCGGCAGGGCGTAGGTCTCGGCGCGCAGGCCGGTCGCCACGTTGCTGACCAGGATCGACTCATAGGGGTGGATGCCCACCGCTTCCATGAGGTCGGGGTCGATGGTCAGGCTGCCGTGGTAGTTCAGGTCGCTTCCGGTCACGACGGCGAGATGGAGCTTTGCCTTGAGCAGCTTCAACCACATCGGGCTCACTCGGGCAGAAGGGCGTTGTCGATCAAACGGGCCGACGGGAAACGCACCGCCAGCAGGGCGACGGCCCCGCCCACGCGATCGGACTCAACCAGCGGACGGAGCGTTTTCGGGTCCGCCACTTCCGCGTAGTCGAGTTGGGCCATACGTTCCGATTCTATCCGCGACCGCAAAATCTGTCGAACCCGATCGGCCGGGCCCTCCCCCGCGCGGACCGCCTCGGCCGCCTCCGACAGGGCCCGATGCAACACGGTCGCCGCGGTTCGCTCTTCGACCGAGAGATAGCGGTTCCGGCTCGACATGGCCAGGCCGTCGGCCTCGCGGACCGTCTCCACCGGCCGGATGGTCACCGGTACGTTCAGGTCTTCCACCATCCGTTGAATGATGACGAGCTGTTGATAGTCTTTGCGGCCGAAGAAGGCCAAGTCGGGCCCCACGATCTGGAGGAGCTTCATCACCACGGTCGTGACGCCGTTGAAATGCGTCGGTCGAAAGGCCCCTTCCAAAACGCGGGCCAGGCCGGGCACTTCCACGAAGGTCCCGGAGCCGGAAGGCGGATACATCGTCGCCGGGTCGGGCGCGAAGATGCACGCGGCCCCCGCTTCGGCGCAGAGTCGGCGGTCGTCCTCGGGAGTGCGCGGATATCGGGCCAGGTCCTCGGTGGGACCGAACTGCGTGGGATTGACGAAGATCGTGGCGACGACGCATTCGGCCTCACTTCGGGCGGCCTCAATGAGCCGGCCGTGGCCCGCGTGCAGCGCCCCCATCGTGGGCACGACCGCCACGGTCCGGCCGGCAAGTCGCGCCGAGCGCACGGCCGCACGGACTTCGGCGATCGTCGTCAGCCAGGGGAGATCATTCGGTCCCATGCTGCCCTCGGCGTTTCAACGGGCCCGGTGCGGGCACTTGGGGTTGTTGAGGCAATCGTGAGAGATCAGCAGGTCGCTGAGGACCTCGCCGCCGATCAGGGTTTGCTTGACGATCCGGGGCACGTCTTCCTCGCGAACGCCCCCGTACCAGATGCCTTGCGGGTAGATGACCACCGTGGGGCCATGTTCGCACTGTTCCAGACAGCCGGCGTGGTTGGGACGCACGAGCGGCCCCAGGCCGACGCGCTTCAGCTCTCTTTTGAACGCCTCGCGAAGCGACTGTTTTCCCGAGGGGTCGCAGCAGCCTCGGGGATGGCCCTCGGCGCGGACGTTGCCGCAGACGAAGACATGATGCGTGAAACCAGGCATGAGGGCCTCTCGCCAATCGACGGAATAGGGCGCCCAGGGCCGCTTGCCGCATTATAATAATTTGGCGAGGCGACGCACGAATCGGCCTTGGTCGCCCGCCCCGCCGCTGAGATCACGGGGAGGCGTTGGTTTGGACCCGACACGACCCGGAGAACGCAATCCCGACGGGCCAAGCGCGGTCCCGATCGCCAGCACGATCGACGCTCGGACGCTGGCCCGGCTTCTGAGTCGGGCCGCGCAACCGTTCGCCCTTCTCGACCTGGAGGGACGCTTCGTCCAGGTGAACCGGGCCTTCGAGGACCTGCTCGGTTACGGTCCCGGCGAGGTCCACGGCCTGGCCGTCGCCGACGTCACCCCCGACGCGAACATGAAGACGACGATCGACGCCCTCCAGCGTCTGGCCGACGTCCAGCAGCCCCAGAAATACGAGAAGGAATACGTCCGCAAGGACGGCCGGAAGGTGCCTGTCTCCGTCGTGGCCGACCTCTACCGCGACGAGCGCGACGCGATCCGCGGCTATTTCGCATTCGTCAGTGACATCACCGAAAGGGTCGCCGGCGAGAAGGCCCTGCGCGCCTCGGAAGACCGCTTCCGCGGCCTTTACGACGAGGCCCCGTTCGGCTACCACGAGATCGACCTCGACGCCAAGATCGTCAGCATCAACCGCTCCGAGTGCGAGATGCTCGGCTATCAGCGCGAGGACCTGATCGGCCGCTCGATCCTGGAATTGATCGCCCCCGAAATCCGCGAGGAAGCGCGAACGGCCGTCTTCGAGAAACTCAGGGGTGTCCGGGCCCTCGTGCCGTTTGAACGTGAGTATGTGACCCACGACGGTCGGCACCTGATCGTCTTGATCGAAGAGCGTCACGTTCGCGACGCGGTCGGCCGCATCAGGGGCCTGCGCAGCACCGTGCGCGATGTCACGACGGCCAAACTCACCGAGGCCGCGCTCGTCGCCTCCGAGCGCCGGGTCCGGGCCCTCCTCGACGGCATTCAAGACGCCGTCTTCGTCCACGACATGGACGGCCATATCCTCGACGCCAACCCGGCCGCCTGCCGTCGCCTCGGTTACACGCGCGACGAGTTCCTGTTGCTCTCGACCCGCGACATCGACGCCCCCGAGACCGGACAGGGGTACGCCAACCGGCTCGACCACCAGGTCCGCGAAGGGTCCTTGGCCTTCGAGGGCCGTCACGTCACCAAACAGGGCAAGCCGGTCCCAGTGGACATCAACACCTCGCTGATCCAATACGAGGGAAGGCCGGCCGTCCTGGCCGTTTGCCGCGACATCACCGAACGTCGCGCCCTGGAGGAGACCCGCCGCCAGCTCGCTGAGGCCCAGCTCGACTACGCCCGCCAACTCGAACGGACCAACCAGGACCTGGTCCGGTCCGAGGCGCGGGCCCGGCAACTCACGCAAGGCTGCCTCGACGCGGTCGTCGCGGTCGACGAGTCGGGTCGGATCACCGATTTCAACCCGGCCGCCGAACGGGCCTTCGGCCACGAGGCGCGCGATGTCTTGGGCCGCCCCATCGACGACCTTTTCCCAGCCGAAGTCCAAACCGCGCCCCCTCAAGACCGCGAAGACCACCGGGCCCTGCCGGCCCACTTGGTCGTCGGCAAGACCATGGAACTCAACGCCAGAAAACGCGACGGCACCGTCTTTCCGGTCGAGCTGGCCCTGGGCGAAGTGGACGTCGCGGGCGGCAAGCAGTACATCGCCTCCATCCGCGACCAGACAGAACGCCAACGCATGTACGCGCTTCTCGCGCAAACGGAGAAGTTGGCGTCGATCGGATTGCTCTCCGCCGGATTGGCCCACGAGATCAACAACCCCCTCGCGTTCGTCTCCAACAACCTGGCCGTGCTGGAACGGGACCTGAAGGGGGTCCTGGCGATGCTCAAGACCTACGACGAGGCGCGCGAACGATTGCGAGTCGTGGACCCCGAGGTCGTGACGCGGGTCGGCGAGATCGCAGAGGAACTGGACTGGGAATACGTCCGCGACAACCTCGACCGGACCATCAACCGGACGCGCGAAGGGGTCTCGCGCGTGACCAACATCGTCCACAACCTGCGCTCTTTGGCGCGCTCGACACCCCCCAAGCTGGAACGAACGTCGTTGCTGGAGGTCCTGGAATCGGCCCTGGACATCGCCCAGGGACAGGCGCGCAAGGCGGGCATCGAACTCACGCGCGCGTTCGACCGCGGGCTGCCCAAGATCGCCTGCGCCGACGCCCAGATCGGCCAGGTCTTCCTGAACCTGATCGTCAACGCGATCCAGGCGGTGGAAGGGTCGCGTCCGCGCGGCGGCGGCAAGGTGACCGTCAGTTTGCTCGCCGAAGGGGACACGCAAGTCGTCGAAGTGGAAGACAACGGACCAGGCATCCCGCCGGAACACATCTCGCGGCTCTTCGACCCGTTCTTCACGACCAAGCCGGTGGGCGAAGGGACCGGCCTGGGCCTCGCCTTCTCGCACGGGATCATCACCGGCCACGGCGGCCGGATCGACGTGGCCGGCCGACCCGGACAAGGCGCGCGCTTCCGCGTGGTCCTGCCCATGAAGGCGGCCGGCACGGCCGCGGGCCCCAGCCCCATCGCCGCCGTGAGCGCCTTTTGAAGATGAAGACGGCGGAAGAGATCGGCGCAAGCCCCGTAAACGGCGGGAGTACGACCGCTTCGCGGCGAAGGCCCGTGAACGGGCGTGAAGACGAAACAGCCATCGCAGATACTCGAACCACACGAGGGGGGGCCGGTGTCGGGTTTGTCTTCTTTCGCCGTTTGGAAAACGAGATATCTGATGAAAATAAATTCTTTTGATGCGCACACAAATTACACAAATTTATTTACATCGAAGCTGGCGTACCATCAGGACGGTCGTGACGATTCCGCAAGCGCCGAAGAGGCCCCGTCCCGAATCGAAGCTGGAGCACCATCCCACGGGTCATGACGATTGTGAGGGCTTCGAAGAGGTCTCTTCCCGAATCGAAGCTGGAGCACCATCCCAACGATCGTGACGATCGCGCGGGCGGCCGCGGGCGCTTCAACCTCTTCGCACGCCATCTCTCCGGGTTGCTTCACTCGACCCGGCAGACTGTTCCACGTGGAACATTTCGGCTGACCAGGTTGAGTTTCGGGGCGAGGCCCCTGGATTCGAGCGATCAGATTTCCTCGCCGGGTGCCCCGCAACCGGCCGCCCTCCCGCGCTCGGGGCAAGGCGTGGGCCCGCGGGACACGTGCTTGGAAAAGGGGGCTTGGTCGGCGCGTTCGGGTCATTCAGGGGTCTCACCCCGGCCACGAAAGGTCGCCACTTCGGGGCCGGCTGTCGTTGGGCCTCTTGCCCAAGTCCGACAACGAACTTCCCAGGCGACGGGGCCACGCTCTTTCGGCCTTGGATGGATTCGTCCTCAGAAAACGAAGACGATTTTCTCAACGCTTCAAGGGGGCCACGGCCTAGCACGTTTTCGCCACTTGTGCTAAGGTCCCCGTCCGAACCACCTCCCCCTTGGTTTTTGGGAGAGGGACAGGCGCCGCGCATGGAGGGCCAGCCGCGATGCGATGGAACGTGACGATCATCGGGCCGTGGGCCCTCTTGATGGTCTTAACCGGGTCGCCCGCCGGCCAGGCCCAGCAAGACCGACCCCAGGCGCCTCGGAAAGACGCCCCCGTACCGGCCAAGAACGCCGCGCCGGCCAAAAACGCGGCCCCAGCGCCCGCCGAGGCCCCCGACCCAGCCGCCCAGGCCAAGTTGGAACAGTTCCTGACCGATTGGGAGAAACAGAGCGCGCGCGTTAAGAGCCTCGACGCTTCCTACTTCCGTTACGACCAGAGCGCCGTGACCGGAGAGGTCGGCGTCTTCGCCGGCCGAGCCATGCTCAAGGCCCCGTTCATTGCTTGCCTGGACACCAAGAGCGTCAAGCTTAACCCCAAAGACGCCAACGACCTCAAACTGATCCAAGATGCGGTCAAGTGGGAACGCCTGGAACCAACCAAGCGCAGCGGCGGCGACCCCATTCCCAAAGACAAGAAGGCCTTCTACGATCGGATCATCTGCACCGGGACCACCGTCTATCACTTCGATGGCGCCACCAAGCAGATCTTTGAATATCCGCTCGCCAAGGAAGACCGTGAGGCGGCCCTTCAGCAGGGTCCGCTCCGCTTCCTGTTCAACATGAAACGCGATGATGTCTTGAAGCGCTACCGGATGCGCCTCGTCAGCGAAGATGAAGACAAGGTGATGATCCAGATCATCCCCAAGGAGGAGATTGACAAGAACGCGTTCGCGCAGTCGGTCATCATTCTCCGCAAAGACACGTTCCTCCCAGAGCGGATTACCCTGCAAGAGCCCAACGACAACACCCAGACGTACATCCTGACCCAGGTCAAACCGAACGAGCCGATCAACGAGGCCAACTTCAACCCGAACCTGGACGCCTGGACCAAGCCCCCGCTGAGTTATGAGGTGGTGAAGAACGCGCCTCCAGGCGCCGGGCAACCCGCCGCGGGCGCTCCCGCCGCCAAGGGGGCCGCCGGCGGGGCGAACCCCAAGGCCGCCGTGCAAGGCGGAGGAAACGGCGGGGCGGCACCCGCCCAGGGGGCCCGTCGCTAGGGAACGGCCTCGCGTCAGGTCGGCCGCTTTTTCCCCTTCGCTTCCGCCTTGGCCGTGAGCGGGTCCTCCGGCCAGGAGTGCTTGGGATAATGCGCCCGGAGGTCCTTCCGGACCTGGAAATAGGCCCCTTTCCAAAAACTGGCCAAGTCATCCGTGATCTGCACCGGCCGATAATTGGGACCGAGCAAATGCAGTAAGACACGAACGCGCCCGCCGGCGATCGTGGGCGTGTCATGCCGACCGAAAAGCTCCTGCAAGCGCACCGCCAAGACGGGCGGACGACCCGGTTCATACGTCAGTCGAATGCGCTGACCGCTGGGCACGATGAGCGCCTCGGGCGCCTCCGTTTCCAATAACCGACGCTGCGCGTGCGTCAATCGGCCTTCGAGCAAGGGCGTCAATGGCACCCGACGCACTTCATCAAGAGTCGTCTTTCCCAGGCAGGCGCCGCCGAGCACCTCGGCCAAATCACCCGGACCGAATTCCGGAAGGCCCGCCTCGGGCAGCCAACCGCGCAGGCAGTGGAGGCGGTCCAACCAGGCCGACGATGCCGCTTGCTCGCGGACGAACGCTTCGACACGCTCGCGCAGATAGTGCTGAAGGGCCTCGCTCGCCTCGTCGCGCGTGACCTGTCCCGACGTCTCCTTCAAGACGAGGTCTTCGTACAAGACCAAGTCGCGGGCCGCGGCCCGACCGCGTTCTTCGTCGAACGTCACTTCATGACGACGCGACAACCTCGCTGGGAATAGTCCCTCCAGCCACTCGACACGCACTTCGCCGGCGATGGCGACCTTCGCTTCCAGCGGCCCGGCCCGACGGTCTTCCCTTGGGTCGACCGCCACGAAGAAATCGGCCTCGCGCACCACGGAAGACGCTTCGAGTCGAACGCCGCGACCGCCCACCATCAAGCCCGCCGGCGAACCGGGCGCACGACGACGGACCACGCGATCGGGGTACGCGAACAAGACCAGTTTCAACAGGTCCTCCTCATCGCCGTCCGAATGCGCGCTTCGACCGCGAAGGGCCCGAACCAACTGGTCCCGCGTCCGCTTCACCCGGGCGACCGCGCGCGCGTCGAGCCCCAGACGCACCGCGTCGCCATCGGTCCGCGCTCGCTCGATCAAGTCAAGACGCGCGAGCAAGTCGGAGCGCTCGCTCGATGCGGCCAGGCGCGGCCCAGATCGATCTTGAAGGAAATCGCCGCGCGCCAAGATGTCGCGTTCCTCGATCAAGGCGGCGAGCGTGGCCCCTTCGCGCGTCCGACCGATCTCGGCCGCCGCGAGCAGCATCCGGCCGAGACGCGGATGGACGGGGAGGTCGTTCAATCGCTTGCCGATCGCCGTGATTCGGTCGTCTTCGACGGCCCCCAAGCGTCCCAACAAGGCGAGTCCCGCTTGCACGGCCCCTTCATCGGGGCCTTGAAACCAAGCGAATTCGCGAGGCCGAGCGCCCCAGGCCAGCACGGTCAGAAGCGGCCCGGCCAGGTCCACGCGCGCGATCTCGGGCTCGTCCGCGTCGGCCATGCCGCGTTCTTCCCTTTGAGACCACAAGCGCACGCAACGCCCCGGTCCAACGCGCCCGGCGCGTCCGGCCCTCTGGTGCGCCGACGCCCGACTGATGCGCGTCAGCACCAACCGATCGAGGCCGCGAACCGGGTCGTGCCTGACCACGCGAGCCAAGCCGCCGTCGATCACCGTCCGCACGCCTGGGATCGTCAGCGAGGTCTCCGCCACATTTGTGGACAGCACGATTTTGCGCCGATCGGCCGGCCGCAAGGCCCGATCCTGCTCGTCGGCCGAAAGGGAGCCGTGCAACGGAAGGACCAGGAAATCGGCACAGTCGGGCGCCCCTTCGAGGAGTCGCTCCACGCGCCGAATCTCGTCGGCACCGGGAAGGAACACAAGAAGGTCGCCCGACTCGGGCGAGGCCGCCTCCATGACGATCGCCCGCGCGACGCGCTCCGGAAAGGTCCCGCGCGGGTCGCCTTGATAGGTGATCTCGACCGGGTGCGTGCGTCCCTCGGACCGAACGATGGGACAGTCCCCCAGGAAGGCCGCGACCGGCGCCGCGTCGAGGGTCGCCGACATCACGATGATCGATAGGTCGGGCCGCACCGAATTCTGGACCTCGCGCAGCAATGCCAGGGCAAGGTCGGTGTGCAGACTCCGTTCGTGGAACTCGTCGAGGACGACCGCCCCGACCCCTTCGAGAACAGGGTCGGCCAGCAGTTGGCGAGTCAGGGTCCCCTCCGTCTCCACGACGATCCGCGTGCGCGGGCCCAGGCGCCGCTCGTGCCGGACCTGATAGCCAACTTCCTCACCGAGAGTCCAGGCCCGCTCCTCGGCCATCCGAGCGGCCACCGCGCGGGCCGCGATTCGTCGCGGTTGCAAGACGACCACGCGCGACGCGACCAACCCCGAAACGACCAAGGCCGGAGGCACTCGCGTCGTCTTGCCGGCCCCGGGTGGGGCCACAAGCACCGCCGACCGACGGCCCTTCAGGGCCCCCAAAAGGTCCGCGATCACATCGTCGATGGGAAGTGGGGACAAGACGCGACGACCGGACAAGGAGACCACCTCACGCGATGGAAGAGGACTTGCATTCTATTCGGCCCCAAGGATAATAAACGTCGTCGGGCGTTGAATTCCTTGGGGCGTCCACACCCCGCGCGCTTTACGACCCATGCCCTTCAGTACATCACTTCTTCTCATCCTGGCGATCTTCTGCGGAACAGGACCCGCGAACTGCCTTCGCGCGACTCCCGCGCGCGGGACCCACTTGTTCGCGCTCGCGCCCAACGCGGGCGCCGCGAACTCGATCGACCAGTCGGCCGACCTCCTTCTTCGCCCCGCTCGTCACCTCGATCGCGTGCCGCTCGACAGCGACTCGGACCCCGCATTCGAGTCGGAAGAAGAGGCCGACGTTACCGAACACGGTCCTCATCCGTTCGAGATGTTCGTCGGCACCGAACTCCTCGGGGTCTCAAACTTGCTGGGTTGGGTGCTCGCGGCCCAACTCCCACCTCATCACCTTCCCTATCTCACCACCATCCAGCGCTGTTGATTCGTTCGTCCTGAGCGATCAGCGCCCATGCGACTAGGAACTCGACGACTTCATCACCCATCGTGGTGATGAGGGAGTGGTCATCGGTCGCGGTGACACATCCTTCATGGCCTCGGCACCTTTCGATCGCCCCGCGTCACGCGGTGTGATCGGGGCGCCTGGACCGACGGCCGGTCGGTCCCGACCCATGATGTCTGGATTCGCTCCCGGGGGGGAAAGCGCGCCTGGCACCATGGGTCGGGACCAATCGACCGTCGGTGGGGTCGACTCGCGAGACTGGGCCTTTGTCCGAAATGCGCACCTGGGGGGGATCGCGTGTTGAGGACGAGGGCCCAGTCTCGCGGGCCGCCCGTCGCCCATCAAACGCGTGCGCGCCCGGCCAGACCGGTCATGTCGCTCAAGGTGGCCTTCGGGCCTGCTTCCCGGACCAGCCTGAGGACCGTGGTGATCGCTCGGAAGTCCGGGTCAGTCACCACCAAACACGAGGGATGGGCCAAGAAATCGAACACGGCCCCGCGCTCGATCGACCAGAGGACCCCGCGACGAAGGGCCTCCAAGTACTCGTCCAGCGACCAGCGGGCCGCGCGCATGGCCGTGACGTCACTGACCGGACTCATCGGCACTTCTACTAGCCCAGATGGGTAAACAAACGGTTGCGCCTGGACCTGAGCCGCCACGATGGCCTGCAAGAGGGCCTCGTCCACCTTGCCGGATGGATGGGCCGGATAGACGCTGCTGACCCAGGAAAACCCCTGATCGAGCAACAACTTCTGGAGGTCCGGGCGCTCGCGCAGGCCCAGGTCGAATCCGCCCGGAGTGCGGAACCCCACCGGGCGCGTCCTGAGTCGTGTCTCCATCGCGCGCGTGGTGAGCCGCACGTTCTCGACGATCACGTCCTCGGGCCTCTTCCCCTCGACCAGCCAGGGGGCCCTCTGGAACCGAAACTGAAGGTCCTCCAATCGCCTGGCGTGGATGTTGACATGGTCATACGTGTGATTGCCGATCGGGTGTCCGTCGGCGACGAGACCTTCCAGCCAGCCCACGTCGGCTTGCTCCAGCGTCCGCCCCAGGCAGAAGAAGTGGACGCGGCCCCCCGCCTCGCGCACTCGGCGTGCCGCCTCCACCGCGTAGTCTTTGGTCGCCTGGTCGAGGGCCCCCTTCTCGTAGTCCCAGTGGGTGTCTTCCCAGCGCGGGTAATGGCGGCTCATTTCCAGGTCGAGCGTGATCGCGATCAGGGCCGGACCATCGGTCCGAGGGGCGGCCCCCGCGGCCGTCGCCGCCGCGGCGGAAGCGAGGAAGGCGCGGCGATTGACCCTCATTTGACCCAACTCCCTTGAGTGATGAACAGGTCGAGGGCCGCGAACGAGACGGCCGCGTTCGTGGCGAGACTCGGCGACGGATTGGCCGGGAACGTGGCGATCGTGGCGTCGCCCACGAGGAAGACGTCGAAGTCTTTCCGCAAGTTCTCATAACCCGCTGTCGTTTTGCAAACACACATGTCCGTGTTATAACCGGCGAGCAAGACATGGCATACGTCTTGCTTTTTCAAAAAGTCACGCAAGAGCGGATAACCGTCATTGTCATAAAAGACATAATCGCCTGGGTCAACGTCGATCGTTTTCATCACGGGCACGGGCAGTGTCCAGAAGCCGGCCGGGTCGTGGCGCGGGCCCGAGTCGAGTCCGCGAAACCCTTGAAAATAGGCCAAAGTCGGGCGATCGCGATCGACCTCGATCGTTTCGGCGACCGGCGCCCCGCGATAGTCGAACGCGTTCAAGGTCGCCTCCAAGCGGCGTTGGGCGGCCGCGCGTCCCTCCGGCGGCGGTGTTTGATGGACCGAGCGGTAAAGGGCCGCGCGGATTGGGTCTTCATGGCCGGGCAGACTGTAGCCGACCACACGCAGGTGCGAACGAAGTCGGCGCAAGAGCGGGTTGACGACGCGCCGGGCGTGGTCCAAGACGATCGCGTTCTTGGCCGGCGTGCATTGAAAGGCGACGCCGGCGGGCTCGGGAGTGCGCCAGCCCTGGCCGTCGTCGATGCCCCACGGGTGGACGACGATGAGGGCGGTCCGGTCGCCGCGCAAGCGGTTGGGCACCTCGATGATCCCGCGCGCGTTGTAGCTGAAGCGCCAGGCCCGCACGTTGAGGTCTCCCTCGGGGTCGTCCACCAGCATGGGCGCTTCGAAGCGGGCCGTTTCGGTGATCGGCGCCACGAACTCGGGCCAATCGGCCAGGATCGGCCCCGGGTTGGGGATCGGTCGCAGGGTGTTCTCGTAGCGGCGTCTCGCGTCATCGGCCGGGGCGACGCGCGCGACCGTCCCCAGCGCGGTCGCGGCCCCGACGGACTGGAGAAAGCCTCGACGACGCATGGTCCCGCTCCTTTACAGCTTTTTTTCACTTTGTTGAAGGTATGCGAAAAGGTCGCGTAAATCTTGAGGCATCAGGTTGCGATACAGACCTTCCGTCATCAACGAAACGGATGAATCGCGTGTTTCTTCCACATCGGAACGAGAAATTGTCACTCGTTCATCCTTGGGTCCGAGGAGGGTCAAGGAGGTCGCGTCCGCCTCGGCCGGGACGCCGGTGAGGACCCGGCCATCCTTGGTGGCGACGGTCACGGCCTGGAACTCCTTGCGCACGACGGCTGACGGGTCCACGAGGGAGACGAGTAAGAACTGGCGATCGACCCGGTTCGCGTGGGTCAAGTCAGGCCCGACGCGCGCCCCTTCACCAAAAAGGCGATGGCAGCCGGCGCAGTGTTTCTCGAAGAGGCCTCGGCCCCGAGCGAGGTCGCCGGGGCCGGCGTTGAGGTCGTTGTTCAAGCGGCGGACCTCGGCCAAGCGCTCCTCGGGCGTCGCGCCTCGAATCGAGCCCCAACGCTTGAGGACACGCACGTCGAGGTCTTCATCCTGGAAAGACCCGACGCGCGCGAGTTGGTCGGTCGCGAAATCGGCGGGGTCGATTTCGCCTCGGTCCACGGCGTCGAGCAGAAGGGCGGTTGGTTTGCGCCTCGCGAGCAAGACGTCGCGGGCCCGCGAGCGCCAAGCCGCGGGCCTTTTCGGATACGACGCGATGAGTGCGGGGGCGATCGCGGGATCGTCGAAGCGAGCGAGGGCCCCCAGCGCCGCGAGCGTCAACGGTCCGTTGGCCCCTTCACACGCGATCGCCTGAAGCGCCGGTGCGAAGGCTGGGTCGCCGAGTTCCTCGGCCAGGTCGATGAGGACCTTCCGGGTCTCGACGGACGTTGAGGGATCGGCGAGCAGTTCGCGGGCCTTCGCCCGAGCGGTCGTGTCGCCGAACCGTGCCGCCAGGCGCAAGAGCGTCGCGTCGTCTCGTCTCGCGGCCGACCAAGAATCGAGGGCGTTCTTGAGTGCCGGTCCGACGGGCCGCGCGGGACGGCCGCGTGTCCCCTCGTCGAGGGCCCGGAGCAGCGTTTCGCGATCGCCGGCCGCTCCGGCGACCAGCGTAAGGGCCCGTTCGTCGTTGCTCTCGTCGCGTTCGGCGACGAGGCGTCTCACCAGTCGGGGCGCGATCACCTCTCGGACCATGATGTGACCGCGCGCGGCGGGGGTCACGAAGGGTGCGAACCCGCGTGGGTCGGGGTCCGTCGCGTGCTTCTCCACGGCCCACCAAACCAGGAGCGGGACCCGTTCGTCTCGCACGTCTTCGTCGTGGGTGGCGAGCCGCGCGGCGAGGGCGGGCCCTTGGTCGATCTTCAGGCGAGCGGCCGTGCAGGCGACTTGAGCGCGGACGACCACGCTGGGGTCCTCGCTCGCGAGGCGCTCGACGCGCGCGAAGGCGGCGGGGGAGAGCGGCGGGTCGTCGCCCAGGAGACGGACGACCCAGGCGCGGACGGGTGCGTCGGGATGTTCGAGAAGGGCCAGCGCGGTCGGCTCGTCCAGCCCGCGCGCGCTGTGAAGGGCCCAGAGTCCTTCCAGGGCCGTCGGGCCGCGACCCTCCATCGCCCGCCTTTTCAGTTCGGGCCACGTTGATGGGTCGCGCCGTTCGCCCAAGATGCGCCTGGCCCGACGGACGTACCAAATGTTGGGGTGGTCGAGAGATGCGATCAAATCTTGATGGGATACCTCCGGCGTGGGGCCTTTCCCTGGGCGCGAGGTCGCCGGCCCGTCGATCGCGAAGACGCGGCCGTTGGTCTTGTCCCAATCGGCGTCGGGGTCGGGGTGGGCCGTGCGCCGGTCGTGCCAATCGGCCACGTAAACGGAGCCGTCGGGGCCGAGCGTCATGTCGGTGGGTGCGAACCAGGTGTCGTTGGCCCGAACGAGGTCGCCGAGTTGGCGGGCCCGCACGGTCGTCCCGCTCGGGGTGAACTCGTGCCAGTGGGCCGAGTGGTCCAGCAGGTCGGCCGTGAGGTACTTGCCGCGGTAGCGTGCCGGCCAGGCGTCGGCGAAGTAGAAGAGGCCGCCGACCGTGACGTGGCCCCCCTTCAGACCTTCGTGGGGGACGTGCTCGAAGTAGCCGTATGTGTAAGGATTGTGCAAGGGACCATGTTTGCCGAACGACTTCCAAAAATGTCCGCCCTGGACGAAGTGTAAGGCCGCGTTGCCGCCGACGTTCGTGGACGCGATGAGGCGTCCGTCGCGATCGAAGTCAAGACCCCACATGTTCCCGCCGCCTTCGGCGAAGAGTTCGAAGCGTCGTGTTGGAGGATGATAACGCCAGACGCCTTGTTGGAACTCGACCCCGCGCACGTTGGCAGTCACGGTGCTGCCCTGCAGGCCGTAAAGCCAGCCGTCGGGGCCCCAGGTCAGGCTGTTGGCCACCGAATGGGCGTCTTCCATGCCGAAGCCGGAAAGCAAGACCTCGGGGTCGCCGTCGGGCGTGTCGTCGTGGTCGCGATCGGCATAAAAGAGCAAGTAAGGCACGTTCAAGACATAAATACCGTTATCTCCAAATGCGAAACCGGAGGCCAGGTTCAGGCCGGAAACGAAGTCGCGGAAGTGGTCCATCCGGCCGTCGCCGTCGGTGTCTTCCAGGATCGTGAGTCGATCGGCCCCTTTCGGCCCGCGTGGCGGCGGCGGGGGCACGCGGTCGTATCGCGTGCGCGAGTAGCGATCGACGGCGACCCGCTGAAGGCCCTCCGGATTGGGATACTGCAAATACTGCATGACCCAAAGCCGTCCGCGATCGTCGAAGTCGATCGCCACGGGTTGCCTGACCAGCGGCTCGGCCGCCACGAGTCGGACCGAGAGACCTTCCGCCACGCTCATACGGGCCGCCGCCTCGTCGGCGGGAAGACCTTGCGCGCCGGCGGCCGATGTTACACACAAGCAAATCAGCAGATTTAATTTACGTTGAGATGTCATCCGTTATGCGATATGTCCTCCACGGAACTTCTTGAGCCATTGGTATGCGGGTTTGGGGGAGTGGTCGGGCTGGAAGAGGCCGCCGTTCGGGTAGAGGTGGGGGGTGGCGTCGGAGCAGCCGCGCCAGGTGATCGAGCGGACGAACGGCTTGGCCGCCGCGAGCGCGACCCAGTCGTCGGCCCAGGCCGACTGCAAGTCCGGGTCGGGCGGTCGGGGCCACTGGTTTGTCTCGACGCGGGTGCCGGGGTCGGCCTTGGGGTCGGGCGTGGCCGACGACGGGGCGACCATTGTCAGGTGCAGGGGCACGTTCAGGAGCGAGAAGAGGTCCAGCACGCGCGAGAAGTCGAGCAGGTCGTGCATCGGGCTGCCCGGGGCCGAGTACCCGGGGGCGATTTCCAAACCGACCCCGGATAAGCCGACCTCCGCGCGGACGAGGTTGTCGGCCAGGTGGAGCGGGCCGAGGCGGAAGAGGCTCGCGGCCATCCAGTCGGCCCAGGGGCGGTCGAGGTCCACCACGAGATGGACGTCGGGGTCGGCGAGGCGGGCGATCTGCAAGGCCCGCGCGGTCAAGCGGAACTGTTCTTCCTCGGTCAGTCCCAGCACTTCGCCCGAGCCGGGCCGGCCCACGACGTGCCACGACGCCACGCGGCCCCGGTAGCGCGTCACGGCCCGGCGCACGAGTTCCGAGACCATGCCCAGGATCGCCTCGAAGTCCCCTTCCCAGAGCCAGAGCCAGTCGGGCAAAGCGGCCGGACGGAGCTCGACCAGCGGCCCGGCCAGCACGCTCAACTTTCGTTTCTTGCACCAATGGAATTGGGCGTCGACTTCGTCCCAGCGGTATTGCCCCTCTTCGGGCACGAGCCTGCGCCAGTCGCATCCGACGCGCCCGGCGTTGATCACTTCGGGAAGCGAAGCGGCCCACGGGGGGTTCGACCCGACGCCGTCGATCTCGACGGCCAGTTGCGTGGGCAGCTTGGGGGCGTGCTCGAGCCGCCGGGCCAGCACCTGCCCCGTGTAGGCCCGCACGAGCGAGACGCCCGCCTTGTGGGTCAAGGTCAGGCATC
>CALLYK010000449.1 GCA_937858365.1 uncultured Isosphaeraceae bacterium
TATGAGGCGATCGTGCGAGTTCGTCCCATGAAGCACTTCGTCCAGCAAGAACAAGAGTGGCGGGCGCTCCGAGGCCAGGTCGAGCAGTTGCCGGAGTCGGGCCACTTCCGCGTAGAACCGCGATCGACCCGCGCGCAGCGAGTCCTGAACGCGCAGGGTGGCCCCCGGCATGAGCGGCGTGAGGCGAAATCGCTTCGCGCGCACGATCGTGCCCGCCTGGGCCAATACCACATTGACACCGATTGTTCGCAAAAGCGTGCTCTTTCCCGACATATTAGAACCACTGACAAGCAACAAGCGTGGGGACCTCCCTCCGAGCGAAACATCGTTGACGACGCATTGATCGACGGGTAAGAGCGGGTGACCCAAACCCGCCGCCTCAAGGCTCGGCGACGCGCCTTCCGTGAACTCGGGAAGGGACCCGTTCACTTCCTCGAACGCGAACGCGGCCAGCGAGCAGAGGGCCTCGAATTCACCTACGATCGCCAACCAGCGCTCGATGTCCTGACCATTGGCGACCCGCCAGCGCTCGATCAAGTAGGCGAGTCGTGTAGTCCAGAGCATGACCGCTCCGAACAGGGCGAAGACGGCGTTTTTTCGATACTCCATCAGGCTGATGATCCAGCAGACCCGCGCGATCCTGCGGGACGCCAGGGCCCCCTTCTGGTCCAGGCGCTCACGAAGTTCGCGGAGCGCGGAACACTGGAACGACTCCCGCTCGATCCTCTCCAGCACCTGTGAAAGCACCGAGAGGTCGTGACCAGCCCGATCGACATGTCCAGCGACGTGCCGTACGCGCTTCGCGACTCCAATGCTGAAGACAATCTCCAGGGCGACCACGACCAAGAACGCCCAAACGGAGATGAGGTCCGCCAACCAGCCGACGAGCAAGATCAAGCCGAGGGTCCCAAGCACGTGGGCGAGGACCTCAAGGCCCTTTGAAGACAGCCGGGAAGGCTCTTTGGCCCAAGCGATCACGGAGTCCACATCGATCCCCGCGCCAGCTTCTTCGCCGAGCAGGGCCATGTCTTCGCGCAGGTCCAAACGACCCCGCAACTCCGTCTGGGCCTCTTGCCGCCACCGAATCCTCTCTGGACTCGCCGGGTCCTTCAACCAGCTCGCCAGCGTGTCTTCCCCCACCCGTGTGCGCGCCGTGCTGAGCCGTTGGAAGAGCGAACCCGGACCGAACAAGTCGAGGTCGGCCGCATACGGGTGGTCCTCATCGAGATAACGTGTGCCCGGTTCACCGAGGCCGGCCCAACGCCCTTCGACGCGGGCCAGCCCCCTCTCATGAAAGGCCGCGGCGCGCCGTGCGCGTCTCCACTTCCGGTCCACACTGTCGTGAGCGACGACAAGGGCCACGAAGGTCAACACAGGCGGGACGACCCACACGAAGTCGATTGACTTCGTCCAGAAGGCGAGCACACCGGCCCCGAGCACGAGCAAGAAGACGACTAGCCTTGCGTCGCCGATTCGCCGGTCCCAGCTCTCAAACCGCGCCGATTCCTTCCGCCGCTGATCACAGAGCCGGCGATGCGCGGACGCCGGGTCTTCCTCAAATTCGACGAGTGGAGTCATCGAACACGAGCCACAAGGATGGTACGATCGTCCGTCGCGGGCTGCCCGGCGGTAAATACGTCGATCGCCACGAGAATGGCCTGGATCAATTCATCGGCATCAGGCCGACACCGACGGACGATCTTCTCCAATCGCTCGACCCCGAAGAGGCGCCCCGCTGGGTCGGCCGCTTCGGTGATCCCGTCGGTGTAAAAGATGATCTGATCGCCGGGAAGAAGTTGGATGGTCGTGTCCTCGTGCGATCCATGGTCGAAGAGGCCCAACGGGAAGCGACGCGCGCCGTCGAGTTCGAGCAACGTATGATCAATGCAGCGCCTGACCAGAGGCGGGTTGTGTCCCGCGCTCGAATAAGTGAGGGAGCGTGAAACGGGGTCGAAGATCCCGTAGAAGGCCGTTACAAACGTGCTATTGTCGCTTGTGTAACGAGCGACCAGGTGATGATTGACGAAATCCAAAAGTTTGCTTGGACGTTCAGGGGGACCGGGAAAGGAATGAGCGATCGAGTGCGTGACGGCCATGAGGACCGCCGCGGGCGTGCCGTGGCCGCTGACGTCGGCGATCATGATGCCCCAACGTCCATCGGAGAGGGGGAAGAAGTCGTAGTAGTCGCCACCCGCGAAACGCGACGTCTGATAGTGGGCGGCCAGTTCCAGCGTGTCGATCTGGGGCAGTTGTTTGGGTAAGAGGGAGCGCTGGATATCGGCCACGACCTTCAGTTCGCGTTCGACCACTTCGTAGGCCTGTCGAAGCTGGTCGCTGAGGACGAGGTTCTGTGTGGCCCTGCCGAAGAGGCTGCTCACCCAGAAGTTCTCGGGGAATTGGTCGCGATCGAAGGCACGGGGCTCATTGCGCAGGAGGATCGTCATGTTCAGGCCAACCCCTTGGTCATAGTGGGGCAGCGCCTGAAGCGACCGATAACCCGCCAGATGGGCGACAGCCGGGTCGTTAACAGCCACAACCAGGTCGTCGATGATCCGTGGTTCGTCGCCGTAAAGCAGGTCGCCCAGGACCCCTCCCTCGAAGACCGGCAGCCGGTCCTTTTCGCGCCAGGGGTTGATTTCCTCCTTCCAGAGACTTGAGCGCGTGACTCGGTATTTCGGTGGCGCGAGTTCCCGCCGACTCAACGCGATGAAACCATCCACGGGCATGAGTTCGCGCACCCGCCGGCCGTAGGCACGAACCATCGACTGGGGGTCGGATTGAAGGCTCAGCTCCCTCATCATGGCGACAACTTGCGCCATGCGGTGCCGCCAATCTTCGATCGCGCGCCCAGTGGATCGTGTGGCCTCGGTCTCGTGCTCGGTGAGGTCCATGCGAAGGGCCCTTTCCAGTTGGTCGATACACTTCGCGCAATTATAGGGACCGCGGCGAGCGTGGGCTTGTCTCGCTGAGTTCGCGAGTCCCCCTCAAGACGGGAGTGGCGATCGCGGCAGGAAGGACCGCTGGCCCGGGCCGTCGTTCGAGCGATCTTCGTCCCAGGCGGCGACCCATTCGTCCCACAGGATCGGGGTCGCGTCGAAGCGGACCGCAACCGCCATCAGCGCCGGTGAGATTGGTACGTCGCGTGGGCCGGCCCTCTTCGGGAGCAGGACGGGCGAGTGGTCCAGGTCGTAAGTTACGGCGGTATCTCCGGCCCCAGGCCAGACCACGAGCCCCTCGTACGAAACGTCATAAGGTTGGTCGTTCAGTTCCACGCGCAACCATTCCCTCACCAGGTGAACGCCGGCCAGGGCATAGAGCCCAATCAACGCCTTCTCAAACGCGCGACGGCGAGACGGGTCCAACTCCGTGAGCCAACCAACACGCTCGATCGACGCGACGAGCCAGCCCGATCGTTCATCGAACGCCAATCGCACCGGGCTGGAGCCCTGAGGACCCAGGAGCTCGACGCGGAGGCGATTGGTCGCGATCCGAACACGACCGATGTCGATTGGTCGGCCGCCCCAAGCCCGGTCGGCTCGCAGGAGAACCAGCCCATGCCGTTCCACTAACTTGGCGAGGGATTCTTCCACATGGTGTAACCGTGGGGCCAGGCGTCGGTGCGCACGCCGACGCTGGATGTCCGTGGCGGGCCGCATCACCGAGCGTCGCAATCTGCGATAGATCTTGGGGATGGTGCCTGAGTGGAACCCGGGTTTGAGGAGGTGCAGCATGTCCTCGCCATGGCCGCCGATCACGCGTGGTAGCAAACCGCGCGGTCGGTTCGCTCGATACAGCTTCCAGTTTTCCTTGAGTTCCCACACGAGGAACCCCGCGATACCGGGCAAGAAGAAGATCGTCAGCCCCGAGATCCCCACTGCCAGGATCTTGCCCACAAATGGGCGCAGGGGCGAAACGATCAGGCCCGAGATCGTGGGGATCAACGGGATCATCAATTTCGCGGCGACCGTTACCGTTGGAAAGTGCTTGATCGGGTTCACCGTTGGTTCAAGCATCAAATTTACATAAATACGCGCGAAATAATGCACCGCCGCCCAGATTGACCCCAGCACGGCCTTCGCCGCGAGAGTGGCCTTCGATTGACCGGAACGGAATCGCAGCCATTCGTCCACCGTGTAAAGCAATCGTTCGGACTGCTCGAGCGCGCGGTTGAAGACCTCCATCGTCCAGCGGAACAACCCCGGCAAGAAGTCTTCGACGAGCTGCCGCCAAAGGCGGGCCGCGTCGTCAAACAGCATTTCCTCGGCCTCGCGCACCATACGCGTGTTCAGCAAGATCGCCGCGACCACCGCCGTGGCGACCCCCGCGACCAACAGGCTTGGCCCTCGGTCTCCCAGGCCCCTCACGACGCTCACCACGGCCAGTCCCGCGAGAAACGGCTTCAAGCCGTAGCGCAAGGCCAACGAGAAGGAACGACTGAGCATGAACTCCCGCATCAATGGCTGTTTGAGTACCCAGGCGGGAAGGTCGATGAGCGCCGCGCGTGCCGGCTGGAAGAGCAGACGGAGAAGGCCCTTCACAAGGACCCGAAAGTCCGCGGAGTGCAAGAGTCCGAAGAGAAAACACCCCAGAACCAACACGTTTGTCGGGTTGATGAACTCGGGTTCGCGCGTGTCCACCTGGGCCGCCAAGGAGTGTGGCCACTTCTCTAGCTTGTGTGCCGACTCCAAGACGATGCCCACGATCTCTTGCAGGGCCACCAAGGACCCGTACGCCCCGCCGAACGGCAAGACGACGTAACGCGTGAGCCGGCGCCCCATTCGTGTGCCGAACCCAACCGCGCTGGCACGTTGCAAGAGCCTGAGATAGACCTCACCAGGCCGATAGACCCCATCGAGGGAGACACTCAATTGACGGTCCGCCTTGAGGAGTCGATCTCCTTCGATTAATTCCATCGGGTCCGAAAGGTCAGGTAGCTTCACGTCCCCGCGCGAGAGCGCGTCGCGCACGTCTCCCATGGTCAGCAAGCCGAACTCGACGAGGCGATCGAGGAGTTCTTCAACGGTGGCCTCCAAGCTAACGCGTTCGGGAAGGTTGGCGGCGAGGACCCCGGACCGCTCCAGGGCCCTGGCCAACAAGGGACGGAACCGCGCTCGGAGTCGGCGCTCGGCCTGGTCAATCGCCTCGTGGATCAGCACGAAGGCCCGTTCGCGGTCTGTTTCGGCCAGCCTCACCTTAGGCAGTCGCACCAACGCGGACCGCAGGTGTTTGACCATTAAGACTTCGCGCTGGTGGGGGAGAAGTCGGGCGATGGGCTGACGACCCGCGGAAAAGACCCAGCCCACCAAACTGGTCGCATAGACGTTCCGCTCGTGGTCGATGCAGACTTTTTGCAGGTCGTAGAGCAACCGCGCCTCGAACGGCCAAAGGCCCCGGCTGGCCGAGTCGATCAACGCATGGAGCGTGTGCCGCCATGCCGAGGAACGCGACTCGTCGAGGTCCAGCGCCGCTCGTAAGCGACGAGCCAGCTTGTTCAATTCCGTACGCGCCTCGGATCGCCGGCGGTCGGTGTATCGAGGCGATTCCACATCGGCGGCGCGCCGGCGCAGGATCGCGGCGCGCACCAGGTTACCCTTCGCCGAGGCCGCTTCGGCCCGTTCCAGCAGGCCGCGCGTTGGTCCCTCACTCACGAAACGATCCGCGCCTGTCACCGCGACGTTGTCCTTCTCGACGACCGGCATTTGGTCCCACGGTCGCGCCTCAGGGACGACTTCCGCCGCCCCGGTTGGTCGCGTCTCCCTCAACAGACAAGCGACGTCGAGATCGAGACCGAGGACGTCGTCCACGCTCGCGATGTCGACGATGCCGGGAAAGACCAGCTTCAGGCGGTCCGGCGCGAGGTGGCGAAAATCGATGTATGTCGCCGCGAATTCGGCATAAGTGGTCCGGTCGGTGGCCTCGGGCGGCAAGCGGCCCTCCTCCGCCAAGACCGCTCGGACCTCGTCGAACTCGGTTTGACCGATACGGTCGATTCGTCGCCGGAGTTCACGAACCGAGACACGATCTTCGCGCAGGGCCTCCGTGGTTTCGAGCCGCCCACGAGCCTGTAGGAGCAAACGCCAAAGGCCGTGGAGCGCCACGATCGCGGGCCGGCCCTCCAGGGCCCCCAACTCAGCCATCGAAATCAGCACGAGCGTTTCAGGCAAGTTCTCAGACGGTTCAAGGCCCAGTTCATCCGGCTCGACGACGGTCAACGCGGTGGAGCGATCGACCGCGATTGAGGGTATCTTCGGCATACGCCATTGGAGCGGGCCCAGACCCCAGACACGCGCGACGATTCGACGAAGGACCCGAGGCGCGACGGGACGTACACTCGGACCCATCGACCGCGCCGCCGCGGCCAGCGCGGCGAGGTCCAGGCCAACTGTCGCGTACTCACCACTCGCCCCACTCATGAACACACCTCTTTGAATCCACCCGACGCGGACCGATGCTAGCGTGACGGTGGCGTCGGACCAAGAGAGGCGAACCGAGCCTGCCATTCCGCGACTCGTTCGCAAACGTCCCGGCGACGGCCAAACAACAGGAAATGGTCCTCACCTGGGAAGACCTGATACGTGATGGCAACACCGCGGGCGGACATGGCTCGCACAGCGCGATCCACGTCCTTCTTCACGACGTTATGGTCCTCGTCTCCCTGAAGGACCAGGACAGGCCGCCCCTTCCAACCCGCGAGGAACTCGGACGCAGTCACCTCATGCACGACCAGCGTTGGAGAAACATAAATTAAAGCGGCGAACAAGTCGGGCCGCGCCCCGCCGACTCGCGTGACGCCGTTGCCGCCGTCCGAGACGCCCCCGAGGACCACGCGGGCCTTGTCGATCGGCAGGTAACTCATGACATGTTCAACGACTTTCTGAACGGCCCGCTCGCAACCTCCTCCCCAGAAGCCGAAGCCGTAACTCGGACTCACGACGACGTAGCGCTCGCGATCGGCGAACGTCTTCCAGGCCCATGAGACGACCTGAAGGTTGCCCGCGTTCCCATGAAGAAACACGAGCAAACCCAAACGTTCGCTTTTCTCATATTTTGGAACATAGACATCATAATGTTTTGAATCAAAAGGAATACCGGCCAGTTCCAGGAACGGTTCGTTCGCGGTCGTGGCCAGGTCGTGCGTCGACGGGTCTTGGGCCATTTCCTCGTAGAAATCGGCGAGCACCCGGCGGGTCCTTCGGGCGTGATCGGCCCGCATCCAAGGGTCCAGCCGGGTCAGCAAGGCCGCCCCGAGGGTCACCCGATCGACCTCGGGCACAAGGTCCAGGAAGCCCCGTCGCGGTGCCTCGTCGAGGAAGACGGAATGCAGACCCGGTCCTTCCGCGCGTCTCTCCCAACGCGATGGGGCCCATCGGATGAGCAGGGCGACCAGGCCCATCGCGCTCATGAGGGGGACCGCGACCAAGAGGAGATGGCGCCAGTCACGGGAAGGCAACCGCGAGACGACCACCAATGCGACGAGCGCCGTGACGACGGAGAAGGCGGTCCAGCCCGCGACCCGACCGGACGCCGACTTGGCCGTCGCGATCCAGAGGCAGAAGGGGACCGCGGCCAAGATCACGACGGGGAGGAAGACGACCGCCATGGCGCGGCGGACATGGCGCGTTCGCTCAAGAAAAGGTGACGACGACATGGTTTAGCGCTTGCCCAGCCAGCGAGTCATGATCTCGGTCACGCGCGCGGCCGCGTCTTGCTGCACGAAGTGGCCGGCGCCGGGAATGGTGACAAGCGTAAGCTCGGCGTCGACCCATTTCCATGTGTCGTTGAGGGCCGGCGGCAAGAGCGCCGTGTCCTTAAGACCGTGGATCAAGAGGACCGGACACGTCACGAGTGGGAACGCGTCGTCCGCCGGCTCCTCGGCGGGACCTCGCGGGAAGTTCGCCTTGTAGTAGTTCAGCATCGCCTCCATCGAGGACCGTCCTAGGGCTTGCTTGTAGATTTCCACGGCCTTCGGGTCGCGGACCCAGAAGGCGAGCGCCGCGGGCGTGAGGGCCTTGGCCGCGTCGGCCTTCTGAAAATCGCGGGCGTATTGGCTGGCCTTTTTTTGGTCCGGGTTGGTCGCGAGTTCGCGGATGAGGCCGCGCGGATGCGGCAGGTTCAAGACGATCAAGCGCTCGACCATTTCGGGGTGTCGCATCGCCAGCGTCCAGGCGACCATTCCACCCCAATCGTGACCGACGATCGTCGCCTTGTCCTTGCCGAAGTGGCGGACCACGGCCTCGACATCGGCCGTGAGTTTGTCAAGCGTGTACTGCTCGACCCCCTCGGGCTTGTCGCTAAGGTTGTAGCCGCGCTGGTCGATGGCCACGACCTGGAACGACTTGGCCAGTTCGGGCAATTGAGCGCGCCATGTGTACCAGAAGTCGGGGAAGCCGTGGACCAAGACCACCAGGGGGCCCTCCCCGGCCGTGACATAGTGGATCTTCACGCCCTTGGAATCGACAAAGCCCTCTTTGCCGAGACCATAGTCCTGACCAAGAGTGGACGTGCTGAAACCAAGCGCGACCGTCACCCAGATGCCCAACCTGCTCGTCATGCGCAACGCTCCCTTCATGTCGAGGCCGTGGCCCAGTGCCTCAAGGTACGCGAATTCAGCGCGTCCGAGTAGGGCGACACCGGTCGTCAGGACGAGTATCTTCATTGGGAAGGCGCCCCTTGTCCCGAACGACCGTGGGGCGGTGGACGTTGATCACACGCGGACCCGCGTCGGAGCATGGTCGAATGGACGGGCCGGACAAAAGGAAACTGCGCGAAGAAAAACGGTTGGTGAAGCGGGCCGGGAGCCAGCGCCGTCGCCGCGTTTGGAAGCGTCAGCTCGCTGAGGACCCCGAGGAGGCGCCCCACGCCAAGGAGGATTTCGGTCGATACGGCTCCGCCCGTCTCAACGGCATCGACCGCGATCGGACCCGGACGCAAGACGAAACGGAAGACAGCGCGATTCGCGAAGATCAACCGGGGGACCAATCATGAGAAAGACCAAACGAGCGTCCGTTGCTTGCGCTTTCGTCTTCGCCTTGTTCGCAACGCAGGACCGCGCGTTCGCGGAGGACCATCCTTTCTTCGCAATCCAGGTCGTGGATGAAGAAACGGGTCGAGGCGTGCCGTTGGTCGAGTTGACCACGGTCAATAACGTCCGACTCGTCACCGACAGCCAGGGGGTCGCCGCGTTCCAGGAACCGGGGTTGATGGGTCGGTTAGTCTTCTTTCATGTGAAGAGCCACGGATACGAGTTCCCCAAGGACGGTTTCGGCTACAGCGGGAAGGCCCTCAAGGTCGAGGCCGGCGGGGCGGCGACCCTCAAGATCAAACGCATCAACATCGCGGAACGCCTCTATCGCGTGACGGGCGGCGGCATTTATCGCGACAGCCTGCTCGTCGGTCGGCCCGTGCCAATTCAGGAGCCAGTAATCAACGCTCGGGTGCTCGGTTCCGACAGCGTCGTCAACGCGACCCTCGGCGGGAAGCTCCTCTGGTTCTGGGGAGACACGAACCGGCCCGACTATCCGTTGGGGAACTTCCACGTGCCTGGGGCGACATCGCTGCCACCCGGCAGAGGAGGCCTCGATCCGAACGTGGGCGTGGACCTGAGCTACCGCCTCAACCCTGAGACGGGCTTCGCGGCCGAGACGGCGCGACTGCCCGGCGAAGGCCCAACCTGGATCGGTGGCCCCAGCGTCGTTCGCGACAATGAAGGTCATGAGCAGTTATTTGTTCACTATGTGAAAATCAAGCCGCCACTCACGACGTATGAACGGGGCCTTGCCCGTTTCGATGAGGCAGCGGGGAAGTTCGAACGCGACACCGTCTTCCCCTTGGAAGGGCCCGTGAAATTGGGCGTCGGGCCGACGTTCGAGAAGACGTATGGTGGTCATGTTTACGTCGTTTACGCAACGCCTTATCCATTGCTACGTGTTCCCGCCGACGCAACCGCCTTGCGCGACCCGAACAAATACCAGGCGTTCACGTGCCTCAAACCGGGGACGAAACCGGAAGATGCTCAAGTCGATCGCGGCGAAGACGGCGTTGCGCGTTACGGCTGGAAGGAGAATGCGTATCCCATCGGCCCTTCGGAACAAGCCAAGTTGGTGCAATCGGGCGCCTTGCGCGCCGATGAGACGATCCTCAACCTGCGCGATGTCGAGACTGGCAAGACGGTGGTGGCCCACGGCGGCTCGGTTTGCTGGAACGATCATCGCCGTCGTTGGGTGATGATCACGCTGGAGGCCTTCGGAACTTCCTTTCTAGGCGAAATCTGGTACGCGGAGGCCGACACACCGCTCGGACCCTGGGTCTACGCTCGGAAAGTCGTGACCCACGAGAAGTACAGCTTCTACAACCCCAAACAACACCCGTACTTCGACCAGGACGGCGGTCGGACGATCTTCTTTGAAGGGACCTACACCAGCACGTTCTCAGGCAACAATGAGCAGACACCACGCTACGATTACAATCAGATCATGTACAAAGTCTCGCTTGACGATTCCAGGTTGAACTTACCGGTGCCCATGTACGCGATCGGCGATCGGTTCACGGCTCGTTCGCCCGGTCATCCTGTCTCCTGGTTCGCCTTGGAACGCCCGAGCGGCGAGAGCGTGGCGATCCCCGCGGCCTCTTCGTGGAGGAGCAGCTCCAGACCAGCGTGCGCTGCCGTGGGCTCCGCCTCGGGATCTTCGACACCCGGCTCTCCACCGAGCTCCAGAAGCGGCACCCGGAGTGGTCGAAGGGGGAGTTCGCCGACCGGCTCCAGGAGCAGCGGGACTGGATCCTGTTCCGGGTCACCGGCAAGCAGCACACGAACGGGGTCCCCGTGGTCTCGCACACGGCGGCCAGTTACAACTCGATCAAGAAGGAC
>CALLYK010000450.1 GCA_937858365.1 uncultured Isosphaeraceae bacterium
CGAGGGAGTAAACAGTCCAAAAATGAACGCGATTGTAAAGGGTCTTGACGGATTCGATCCGTTGATGGGTCTCGGCGACGGAGAGGACGTCGGGGAGTGTTTTGCGGCTAACAAGAGCATGCAGCCGACGTGAGCCAGCCGTCTCGTCGAGCGCCAATTCGGAGCCCTGCGGCGGCTGGCTCCCGCGACTGATACTGACCGTTAGATAGGCAACCAAGGGATGAAGTCGACGCGCCGGACGAGTTGTAACGAGACAACTCCACCGTCTATCTATTGGCCCGCCGAGGTGAAGCCTCTCGACTGTTCTTTCCGGGTCGCCTTCAGCTTCCCGCGTGCCAATAAGACCCGGTGTCAAAACCGGTTCCGGCAATTTTGGGAAGAGGCAAAGTTGCCTGGGTGCTTTTGGCCTTGTGAGGCGACCCACAACCGAACCGGAAACGTCAGCGATTCTCGGCCCATGCGACATCGCCGTTCGACGACTCAAAACAAAACGGCCACAGACTCTCGGGGCCCGCTGGATCAGCGCCGGGGCTCACGCCTGCGCTTGCGGCCCGGTCTTGAACGAAACCTCCGGCACGTCCACACCGAGCTCTCGCGCCAGGTCGGCCAGCTTGGACCAGTGGGCGTCTTCCAGGGGTATGCCTTGCGTCGAGCGCCTTTCCAGCGTGCGCCTTTCGGGGTCGCCGGGTAGCGTGATCTCAGCGACCCCTTCCGCTCGTGGCGCCCCCTTCACGAACTCGACCAGCTTGGTCCCCTGGCCGACCAGGGCGTCGCGACCCGCGAACTTCTCCGGGTCGAAGAGGATAAAGAGTAGGCTGTTCCCCTTCGCCGGCGGTGCTCCCGGGTACGACATGTGACCGCCCCCCAGCCCCCCCGCCAGCATGTCCAACACCAGGGCCAGACCGAACCCCTTGTACGACTGCTCGCCACCCATCGGCCGGATGCCGCCCAAGGGGGCCTCATACAGCACCTTGGGGTCGTTCGTCGGTTCGCCCCGATGGTCGATCAGCCAGCCGTCGGGCACGGGCCGGCCGCTGATGTAGTGGACCCGCACCTTTCCTTCGGCCACCACGCTCGTGCCGAAATCGAGGACCACCGGGTCGGACTCCGTGGGCACTCCCACGCAGAGCGGGTTCGTCCCCAAGCGGCCGGCCGTGCCGCCTGGCGGCGCCACGCGCTGGCCTGCGCCGTCGTTGTTGACCGTCGCCAAGAGGATGAGCCCCTCGTCGGCGGCCCGTTCGGCATATTCGCCGAGTCGCCCCGTGTGACCGAAACGCCGGGCGGCCCCCGCCGCGAGGCCCATTGCCTTCGCCTTGGGGATCGTCCGATCGAGAAGACGATGGGCTTGCACCTGGCCGAAGCCCCATTGCCCATCGGCCACGACGACCGCTTCGGTCTCATGGTTGATGATCAGGTCCACGCCCGATTGGTATTCGCCTTTATGAAGGAAATCAATATATTGCGGGGCCCGCATGACGCCATGGGAATCGTGTCCGCGCAAGTTGGCCCCCACGAGGCCCCGCGTGACGACGGCCGCTTCTTTGGCGGTCGTGCCCGCGGCCAGGAAGAGGCGGATCGTGAAATCGCTGAGCACGGCGGCCGAGAGGGTGGGCACGTCGGTCCCTTTCTGGAATGCACAACACAAAGAGGCAACGGCGTGAGCGAGGGCGCCGGCCCTCGTCACGCCGTCTGGGAGGCGCGGTTTCGCGGATGCTCCGAACCGATCAGGAGTCGCCGCCTTCACCGGGGGCCATCGGCCGGAACTGCTGCTGGGGCTGCGCCGCCATCCCCGTGGCCCGGCGCCGGACATCCAACTCAATCGCGCCGAAAGTGGCCTCGTGCCGCTGGATCGTCATCCCCAAGGCGGTCAGGAGCCGCTTCGACGTGTAGAAGTTCATCACGATGCGCTGGATCGCCTTGACGTCTTGGCGACCCGTGGCGAACGGCTGTGGGTTCAGGCCGAAGTCGAGGATCACTTCCTCGGGGGTGGCCGTCACTCGACAGAAATTCGAGTACGACGGCATCGTCCCGGAATCATCCACATGGACTTCGGTCATCTGGCCTTGCTGGGCCTCTGGGGTACCTTCCGGCATGCAAATGCTCCTTGTCTGAGCCTCGATTGATCGGCCCGAGACACCCGTTGTAAGTGCCTGGGGCAAAATGGGATGGCTAGCACGTCGCGCGGCCCGACCCCATCGATGTCGGAGGGATCGACAGTCTGACGGAACCGCCCCAAGCGATCAAGGCGGCTTTCCATCGACTCCTCACGTCAACCCACTCCATGCATGCATTACGAGCCTCCATGCCCCAAGGTTCGCGGAAAACGCGGAAGGGGCCGCCGCGTTGACACTGGCTCCCGGGCCTTCCGACAATGGCCCGCGATAGCGCCTTCCTCTCCCTCTTTGGCGAGTCGATCATGTTCACGAGCGAGCCGACGTTAGCCCAGCGCATTGAGAAGCTCATCGCCCAAACGCCGATCGTGGACCCGCACACGCACATCCGGCTCGACCAGCCGCGGGCCCCCGACCTCGCTTCCTTGCTCAGCTATCACTGGGTCCAGACCGAACTCATCGCCGTGGGCATGGACCGCGCCGACCTTTCCCCCGCCTTGCCTTCGGATGAGCGTGTGCGTCGGATGCTGCCTTATCTCAAACGTATGCGCAACACGGCGATGGCCTGGTGCCTCTTCCGAACCTTCCGCGACCTTTACGATTTCCTCGACCCCGAACTCAACGAGTCGAACTACCGGGACCTGATCGACCAAGTGGCCGCGAGCGCGAGTGACCCCACCTGGTTCGACGCCGTCTTGAAGCGTTGCGGCATCAAGACGGTCGTGACCAGTTGGGGGAACAAGGCCCAAACACCCGCCAACGACCGGCCTGATTTCCGGTTCATGCTTGACGCCCATTACCTCTTCTGTCCGGGCGTGGCGACCGACCTGGAGCCTTACTTCGTCGGTCGGACCACCAAGGCCGCCTATTACGACGCCCTCACCGATCTGTTCAGCGGCGAACGGCCCGATTCGGCCGCGCGCCTGGGCCGCCTTCTGTGCGACTGGCTCAGCGCGACGCTCGTCGATCGCGTGCGCTTCACGAACACGTTCATCCCGATCGAGCAGCGTTTCACGCCGCCGGATGAGACGGCCGTCAACGCGATCCTGGCCCGGGCCGCGCAGGGCAAGGGCCCCAACGACGCCGAGGTCGACGAACTCGTCCGCTTCGTCACCTGGACGGTCCTCGGCTGGCACCACGAGACGCGCAAGGCGTTTCAGATCGCGGTCGGCGCCGAGTACTTCATCTGCGACGGCAAGAGCATCCCGCGGTTCCAGCCCAACTGGACGTCGGAGATGGTCCGGGCCTTCCATCATTTCTCAGGGGCCCGCTTCGACCTGATGATGGCCTCGGAGGTCCTGGCGCAAGAAGTCGCGGTGGTGGTCCGCCAGTTCCCAAACGTCTACGCGTCGGGCTACTGGTGGCACAGTTTCTTCCCGCCCACGATCGAGCGCATCGTGTCCCTGCGGACGCAGATCGCCCCCATGACCAAATGGAGCGCCTTCCTTTGCGACGCCTATTACATCGAATGGACCTACGGCAAGCTGCAAGTGGTGAAGAAGGCAATGGCGCGCGCTCTGGCGAACCTGGTCGAGTCGTCGGCTTACGAGGAGGACGAATTGCCGTCGATCCTGCGCCAGGTCCTTCACGACACGCCCCGCGACCTCTACGACCTGGCCTGAGAGAAGACCGACACGGTCAGGGGGTTGGCGGCGGCGCGGCGGGGACGTCTTCGGGGAGCGCGTCGAGGTCCTCGGCGCTGATCGACTCCCAACCGCCGGGCGGATCGGGCATGCAGATGACCCCGAACGTGACTTGGGGGTACGTTTTCAACCCCAGCGCGACGAGGGCCCAATCCTTCCAATCCGCGAGGGTCACGCCCGGTCCGCTCGGCGCGGGCGGGACGTTGGGCAAGACGCGGCGCCAGGTGACGCGGCCCGCGAGCAGGGTGCCTCCCTCGACGATCAGGGCCGCCAGGACCCCGCCGAGCGCCAATCGTTTGAGGCGTCGCCTTCGCTTGGTCTTATGGCCGACGGGGCAATCGGCGGTGAGGATGGTGCCGTCCTTGCGGCGGAAAATGCGCCCGCACAGTTTCCCCTCCTTGGCGACGATCAGCGCGGCGGCCTCGGCGGTGGTCAGGGCGGCGATGTTATAGACTTGGCGATCACAGGTCGAGCAATGGCGGGCCTTGTCGTCGCCCGTCATGGCGTCCCAGGAAACGGGGCAGGGGGAGGCGATCGCGACGGAGTCGAGCAGTTCCAACGGCGTCATGGGTCGTCCCTCGGCGAGTGACGTGGTCGTGCTTCCATCATAGACGTGCGAAGGTCGCGGACCTTGGGAAAAAAACGCCGGGCCGCGACCGATCGACGCGACCTCCCATCCTGGTCGTGTCAACCTGTGGCGTGATCAGGCACCTTCTGAAATGTGATGGCTCGCTCCCCACGCGAGACGAAGAGCCTACCCGAAAGCGTCCGGCGGTCTTCGCTCAACTCGAGAATGAAGTGGTCGAGGGTGTAGTTCGAGGAAGCGTCACGAACGACGTACCGGAAACTCCGTCCGATGAGCGTGATGGACGAACCGGACACCGACGCGGCCAGCACCTCCTCGACCTCGGTCGTTTGGGCGCCACGCCGATACCTCACGTTTAGGGTCGCCGTCGCGCCGGGGGACAGTTTCGGCGGAATCGACAGTAACGCACGATGTCGGCGAGCGTTCTTCAGGCTCAGCCACTCGCCTTCCCAGAGCCCCGCGAACGGGGAGGGAGGGTCTTCCGTCGGTGTGCTCGCGCTCGCTCCCGCGCTGGCTTGCTCGACGGTACCGGTCCGCGTCTCGCGCCCCTTGCCGAGCATCTCGGCGACGTCCCGCACGAGAAGGGAGAACTCGGGCCCCGGCGGGTCCGATCCCCAGTCCGTCAATCGAATCGCGTGCAGGCCGTTGAAACGAAGTGGAGGTTCGGACGTGTCCGTGAGGATCGGCACCAGCTTTCCCAGTCGGAGTCCCAATCCCGCCTCGTCCTTGACGTAGTTGGATTTGACCGAGAGGGCGGACCATAAGACGATCACGCAACCGGCTTCGCCGATCGCCTTCTCAATCACGTCGTCGTATCGTTCGCCGGCGCGGAGCGCCGGGTCCCACCAAACCGTCCAGCCGTGCGCCTCGATGGCGTCGGCGAGACGCCGCGCGCGCGAGCGATCTTCCCTCTTATAACTAATGAACACGTCCGCCATTGACGGGTCCGAATTTGGTCATGATCACGCCGGAGACGGGCGCTCATCCTAACAAGGACCCGCGCGGGTCGCGAGGCCCCGGCCCCGCTTCGATGATCGGGGCGTGGTCGCGACTCGCCGGTTCATCTTCGTGATGACGGACTAGCTTGCATGTCCAAGGGGTGTTAGATTGACGGGCATACTCATTCGCCGCGAGTCCGCGCGCCGCACCCACCAAGCATGTCATGAGGTCCGCCATGAGGATGAAACCGCGACAAGGCTTCACCCTGATCGAGCTGCTTGTCGTCATCGCCATCATCGGTGTCTTGATCGCCTTGCTCCTGCCCGCCGTCCAGCAGGCGCGCGAGGCCGCCCGACGCATCCAGTGCACGAACAACTTCAAACAGCTTGGCCTGGCCCTGCACAACTATCACAGCGCCCACGGGAGCTTCCCGCCGGGTCACATCTGGTCGGGGGTCGGGTCCCCCTCGGTCTTCGCCAACTCCCAAAACACCCCCTGGTTCGTGCTGATGCTGCCGTTCGTGGAACAGGGCGTGTTGGCCAATTCCTTTAACTACGACATCGGTGCCGAGGGCCCTCTGTCGGCAGGTCCCCTGGTACCCGGCCTCGACGCCAACCTCACGGTCTGCACCACGAAGATGAGTGTCTTCCAGTGCCCGAGCGACGAGAGGCGGACCTACACGCTTAACCCCAACTACGCCGGGCCCAAATACGGCAACGCTCCGTTCGTCTTTACCAAGGGAAACTACGCGGTGAGCTGGGGCAACACCGGTTGGCGGCAGAACATCGCGGGGACCTTCGCATTGCAGCACCGCGCCTCGGCTTTCGGCCACAACATGAATATCAGCATGGCGACGATCACCGACGGCACGAGCACCACCGTGTTCGCCGCCGAGGTCCTCCAAGGGGCCCAGTACGACGTGCGCGGGATGATGTGGTCGACCGTGCCCGGCGGCTGCTCGTTCATGACCCGGTTCACGCCCAACGCCTACAACGACTACCTGAACCAACGCAGCGGGGGCGACTTTCTCAACAACGCCCCGACCCTCTTCTGCACGCCCGAGCCCGTCCGGGGCCTGAACTGCTTCCCTGGGGCCAGTGACTCCGACGCCTTCAGCGGCAGCCGCAGCCGACATCCCGGCGGCGTGAACGCGATGATGGGCGACGGCTCGGTGCGCTTCGTCAAGAACACGATCAGCTCGCAAATCTGGATCGGGGTCAACACCATCTCAGGTGGCGAAGTGATCAGCGCGGACAGTTACTGACCCACGCCGCCGGGCCGGAAAACGAGAACCGTACCCATGAAGACGCCGACGCGCCGGTACTTCCTCGGGGCGTGCGCCGTTCTGGCCGCACCACTCCTCACCGGGTGTGACGACGGGGGAGGGGACGCCAAACTCCCCGAACCTCCAGGGGGAGTGAATCTCCCAGAGGACCCCAACGACTTGCCGATCATGAAGGACGCCCGCGCGGCCAAAGCCAAGGCGAAGGCCAAGGGGAAAACCAAGGGCACCGACTGACCAAGACCAGGGCGCCCCGCACCCCGCGGAGGGAACACGGCCCCTCCTTCCACTTGATCGAAAAAAAACGCGTTGTTGGGATTTTTGGGCTCGCAACTGAGATTGAGTCTCAATATACTTCAAGGAGACGATTTCCGAGAGGCTGAGACGTTGGGCGATCGAGAGGGGTCTTCCAGGTGTTCAGGACCAAGGCGATGCTCCATGCTCCAGGTGGCGAAGTGGGCCATGAGATGGTTCCCTTGACGCTGTTGCGGTCCGGCCAGACGGGTCGAGTCACTGAGGTCTTCGGTGGAGGGGACCTGGCCCATCGACTTCGGGAGATGGGTCTGCTCGCGGGGGCGATGGTCGAGATGGTGCGC